>CAMURW010000169.1 GCA_947097635.1 uncultured Bacteroidales bacterium | reverse complement strand
TTCTGGATGACATGGTAGGGCGAAGCGAAAGGCGGCGCTCCATGCTTGCTGATGGCGGATATAGAGGAGACCGACTGAAAGCAGCGGCCAAAGCCAAGGGATGGAACCTAAAAGTCGTGTTACGACCGGACGAGTCCCCTAAGAAATGCCAAGTCGTACCTCTTCGATGGATCGTAGAACGCTCATTTTCCTGGCTGGAAAATTTCCACAGACTCTCTATAGACCATGAATTTCTGGTCGAGTCTTCTCTAGCTATAATACTGTACCCACTTTGTTTTTGTTTCCAGAAAGTCGTTGTGTATCAAAGGTAAAACCAGCGGTGGAGAATGTTTTCAACACAATGTTCATTACGGCACTTTGGAGGAGGAATAACGTTGTTGTCGTGTATTTTACGGACTAATAACTTCAGGAAAAACGGCATTGGGCATGAAAAATATTTTCCTGTGATATGAAAAAGCTTCGTATCTTTGCATTCGGTTTTGGTCGTCAAGGATAGCCGCTCTCCCCAAGAGCCACAGCTATTTGCAACGCGAAAAAGGGAAGCAGGTGCAAATCCTGCACAGTCCCGCTGCTGTAAACTCCAGCCACAACGCAAGCCAAAGCAACACCACTGTGCAACGCCATAGTTGCATGGGAAGGCGGCTATGCAGGAGCAAGTCAGAAGACCTGCCAAAACCACTCTTTTCGAAGGCTTTCGAGGAAAAGCCGGACAAGAACGCTCGAGCTGATGTTAATATTAGTGCCCCTGTGGCGGCACGGCATGTCCACCTCACTGCATGTTGCCGAGTCCTTCTTTCCGTTGTTAATACTTTTCCTTGCCAGCCCTCGCGCAAAGAGGGGTGTTCTGCTATGCAACGACACCACTGCCTAGTGATTATCAACAATAAAAAATAACGCCTATGAGCAGCTCGGAGATACAAATAGTAAAGAGAGACGGCAAGACCGAAACCTTCTCGCTGGACAAGATAAAGAATGCCATTCGCAAGGCCTTCCTGTCGGTAGGAGCCTTTGCCACGGAAGAGGACCTCACAAATATCCTGTCGCGCCTGCATATTGCCAACCGCATGAGCGTGGAGGAGATACAGAATCAGGTGGAAACGGCCCTGATGGCAGAGCAGTATTTTGCTGTTGCAAAGAGCTATATGCTGTACCGTCAGCAGCACAGCGAAGATCGCGAAACCATGGAGAAGCTGAACTTCCTGATGGACTACTGCAACGCCGTAAACCCCGCCACCGGCAGCAAATACGACGCCAACGCCAACGTGGAGCAGAAAAACATCGCCACGCTGATAGGCGAACTGCCCAAGAGCAACTACATACGCCTGAACCGTCGCTTGCTTACAGATCGCCTGAAGGACATGTATGGCAAGGAACTCAGCGACAAATATCTGAGCCTGCTGGGGCAGCATTTCATCTACAAAAACGACGAAACCAGTCTGGCCAACTACTGCGCCAGCATCACCATGTACCCTTGGCTGCTGGAAGGCACCAAGCCCATAGGCGGCAACAGCACTGCGCCCACGAACCTGAAGAGCTTCTGCGGCGGCTTCATCAACATGGTATTCATCGTAAGCAGCATGCTGAGCGGTGCCTGCGCCACGCCGGAGTTTCTGATGTATCTGAACTACTTCATAGAGAAGGAATACGGCGAGGATTATTACAAACATCCCGACCTACAGGCCGACCTGTCGCTACGCCAGCGTACCATAGACAAGGTGATTACCGACTGCTTCGAGCAAATCGTCTACTCCTTGAACCAGCCCACCGGTGCACGCAATTTCCAGGCCGTGTTCTGGAACATCAGTTACTACGACCGCTACTATTTCGAAAGCCTCTTCGGCGAGTTCGTCTTCCCGGACGGCAACAAACCGCACTGGGAGAGCCTCTGCTGGCTGCAAAAACGCTTCATGAAATGGTTCAACAAAGAGCGCACACGCACGCCCCTTACTTTCCCTGTGGAGACCATGGCGCTGCTGAGCAAGGACGGCGACGTGCGCGACGAGGAATGGGGCGATTTCACTGCCGAAATGTACAGCGAGGGTCACAGCTTCTTCACCTACCTCAGCGACAACGCCGACAGCCTCTCCAGCTGCTGCCGTCTGCGCAATGAGATACAGGACAACGGCTTCAGTTACACCCTGGGAGCCGGAGGCGTGTCCACAGGCAGCAAAAGCGTGCTGGCTATCAACCTGAATCGCTGCGTACAATATGCCGTGAGGGGAGGACAAAACTACCTCTCCTACCTGGGCGACATCATAGACCTGTGCCACAAGGTGCAGCTGGCCTACAACGAGAACCTAAAGGAATTCCAGCGCAAAGGAATGCTGCCGCTCTTCGACGCAGGATACATCAACATGGGTCGCCAGTACCTGACGATAGGCGTGAACGGCCTGGTGGAAGCCGCCGAGTTTCTGGGCATTACCATCAACGACAATCCTCAGTACCTGAAATTCGTGCAGGACGTGCTGGGGCTGGTGGAAAAATACAACAAGCAGTATCGCACGAAAGAAGTGATGTTCAACTGCGAGATGATTCCTGCCGAAAACGTGGGCGTAAAACATGCCAAATGGGATCGCGAGGATGGCTATCAGGTGCCGCGCGACTGCTACAACAGCTATTTCTACGTGGTGGAGGACACCACGCTGAATGTGCTGGAAAAGTTCCACCTACATGGCAAGCAATATGTGGAACATCTCACCGGCGGCAGCGCCCTGCACTGCAACCTGGAAGACCATCCCAGCAAGGCGCAATATCGCCAGCTGCTGAGAGTGGCCGCCAAGGAAGGCTGCAACTACTTCACCTTCAACATCCCCAATACCATCTGCAACAACTGCGGGCACATAGACAAACGTTACCTCAAGGAATGCCCCCATTGCCACAGCAAAAGCGTGGACTACCTCACTCGCGTGATAGGCTACATGAAACGTGTCAGCAACTTTAGCCACGCCCGACAGGAAGAAGCCGGCAGACGTTATTATGCAAAAGTTTAGTAACAAACGATCAATGAGCAATTAGCAATGCGTAAGCCCTTTGCCTTGCTACATTACTCATTGTTAATTTATCATCTTAGAGAACGCGATTTTTGATGTTGAAAATTGCAGACTACGATATCGTTTTTGCCGAGGTGCCTGACGAGGTGTCGCTGGCACTGAACCTATCACGTTGTCCCAACCACTGCAAAGGCTGTCACAGCCCTCAGTTGTGGCGCGACATCGGCGAGCCGCTTACCCATGAGCGCATGGCTTCGCTGATAGCGCGTTTCAGCTCAGGCATTACTTGCGTATGCTTTATGGGCGGCGATGCAGACACCGACGCGCTGCTGGACCTGAACGGCTTCCTGCGTAACCACCACCCTTCCCTGAAGTTGGCATGGTACAGCGGCAAGCCAGCACTGCCCGCGGATATGCCTGCCGAGAAATGGGACTATATAAAACTGGGACCCTACATCCCAAAATACGGACCCCTGAACCGCAGGACGACAAACCAGCGTTTCTTCCGCATCCGTAAAGAGCAGCACGCCAAACCCGCTATGGAAGACATCACGTTCCGTTTTCTCAAAGAAGACTGCTAAGCCAACATTTCTCTCTTCGTAGTTTGCCCGTTGCCTCCACCACACATCCCCGGCGTCTGGCATTCGTGCCACAGATGGTGGACAAGAAAAAGCAAAAGCACACAAAACAGGGACGCGACACACACCTGGTTTGCGACAGCACCAGGCACGTAGCACTGCTGGAAATAAAAACCTTCAAACCCAAGAACGTCAATTTCGTGAAACGACTGAAGGAATCTGTGGATTCGCTGAGATACAACAATGTAGACACCCTGTTCATAGGCATTACCCGCAACAGCGGAGGCAAGTTGATCCTGGAAAGTGCTATAGCATCACTGTTTATCCCAGGAAAAGAGCCTTCCTGCAACATTATTGCTTTATAAGCAAAGCCGCCTGCTGATGAAGACCCTGGCTGGCTTCGACATCTCAACAGGCAACGCCAAAAGCGGCGACTATTTCGAGACACCGCAATGACTGGGCAGCGGAGACCAAAACGTCACCACGCACTACAAAAGCAAGATATACGTCGTGCAGTCGCGCCACAGTTTCAGCGCAGCAACGCTGTTTGCCACGCACTTGCAGTATACGAGAACGGCAACGTCACTGGCAAAGACGGTATCAACGTAGGCACCGGTCTCTCCGGACAGTGGCAGATAGCCAAGCCCCTGGCACTGCGGCTG
>CAMURW010000168.1 GCA_947097635.1 uncultured Bacteroidales bacterium | reverse complement strand
ATTGTACTTTCAAAATCAAGAAACTGAATAATAACAACTCGCTGCCTTCGGAAATATTGTGTGTGAAATATATTTTTTCTCTCAGACATATCATATATTTTTTAATAACGCGAAAACAAAAAAAATGTTTCATTTTTCATTATTTTTTTTCACATGCTTTTTTTTTAGTATCTTTGCACGTTCAAAGCATACCCCTTTTGAAGGAAATAATAACCAAAGAATTATATGTTTGAGAATATTAGCAGCAAAATAGAAAAAGCACTACACACCCTCAAGGGCAAAAGTTCTATCAACGAAGTGAATATTGCGGACACCGTTAAGGAAATTCGCAAGGCACTGCTGGACGCCGATGTAAGCTATCCCATCGCCAAGGATTTCACCAACCGAGTGAAGGAGGAAGCCATGGGACGCCAAGTCCTTACCAGCATTGAGCCCGGTCAGCTGATGGTGAAGATTGTGTACGAGGAGCTCACCAAGCTGATGGGATCCACCACCGAGGAGATGAACCTAAAAGGCAAGCCTGCCGTAGTGCTGATTGCCGGTCTGCAAGGTTCCGGCAAGACCACCTTCAGCGGCAAACTGGCATACTTCCTCAAGAACAAGAAGAACAAGAGCGTGATGCTGGTAGCGGGAGATGTGTATCGTCCCGCCGCCATCCAGCAGCTGCAGACGCTGGGAGAACTGGTGATGACACCCGTTTTCACCGAGGAAAGCTGCAAAGACCCCGTGAAGATTGCCACGGACGCCGTGGCCGATGCCAAATTGAAAGGCGTGGACGTAGTGATAGTGGACACCGCAGGTCGCCTGGCCGTGGACGAGCAGATGATGGACGAGATAGCCGCACTGAAAAAAAAGTTACAGCCACAGGAGACCCTCTTCGTGGTGGACAGTATGACGGGCCAGGATGCCGTAAACACCGCCAAAGCTTTCAACGAGCGCATAGACTATGACGGAGTGGTGCTAACCAAGCTAGACGGCGACACCCGCGGCGGTGCGGCACTCACCATACGTTACAGCGTGCAGAAGCCCATCAAATTCGTCAGCATCGGCGAGAAGATGGAAGCATTGGACATCTTCCACCCCGACCGTATGGCCAGCCGCATCCTGGGCATGGGCGATGTGGTGAGCCTGGTGGAGCGCGCACAGGAGCAGTACGACGAACAAGAAGCACGTCGCTTACAAAAGAAGATTGCCGGCAACAGCTACAACTTCGAGGACTTCCTCACACAGATAGGCCAACTGAAAAAGATGGGCAACATGAAAGACCTGCTGGGCATGATTCCCGGCATAGGCAAGGCAATGAAAGACGTGGAAATAGGCGACGATGCCTTTGTGCCTATAGAAAGCATCATCGGCAGCATGACTCCATATGAACGCCGCAACCCGCAATGCCTGAACGGCAGCCGGCGACAACGCATCGCCGACGGCAGCGGACGCAGCATACAGGAGGTGAACCGCCTGGTGAAACAGTTCGACGAGACCCGCAAAATGCTGAAACAAGTCTCGACAAAACATGGCGGCAAGATGCCCAACATGAGCAAAATGATAAGAAAAAAGAGATAAACACACAACGATATGCAATATCTAGACGGAAAAAACCTAGCAGGGCAAATCAAAAACGAAATAGCCAATGATGTGCGACAGATTACTGCCAAAGGACATCGTGCACCCCATCTGGCAGCAGTGCTTGTTGGCGACGACGGCGCCAGCCAGACATACATCGCCAGCAAAGAAAAATCTTCTCACGAGGTTGGATACACCTCTTCCGTGTATCGCTATCCTGCCAACACCACAGAAGAGGAACTACTCAAAGCCATCCAGTTCCTCAACAAAGATGAGGAGATAGACGGCTACATTGTGCAGCTGCCCCTACCCAAACAAATCAACGAGAGCCACATCGTCCACGCCATAGCGCCAGAGAAGGACGTGGACGGCTTCACGCCAATCAACATCGGCAAACTGGTGCTGGGCGAGAACTGTTTCATCCCTGCCACACCGAAAGGCATTGTGACGCTGCTACAGCGCAACAGCATCGAGACGCAGGGCGCGCACTGCGTGGTGGTGGGTCGCAGCAACATAGTAGGCACACCCATGGCCAACCTGATGAGCCGTAAAGCCAGCTGGGCCAACTGCACAGTGACGATGTGCCACAGCCACACACACAACCTGCCCGAGATTACACGCCAGGCCGACATACTGATCGTGGCAATAGGCAAGCCAGAGTTCATCACCGCCGACATGGTAAAGCCCGATGCCGTGGTGGTGGACGTGGGCATCCATCGCATCCCCGACGAAACCAAGAAGAGCGGCTACCACCTCTGCGGTGACGTGAAGCACGACGAAGTGGACAGCAAATGCAGTTTCGTTACACCTGTTCCTGGCGGCGTAGGCCCCCTCACTATCGTCAGCCTGCTGGAGAACACCATGATTGCCTTCAAGAAGAGGTTCAACCTGTAGGGTTATTAGTCAAGTTTCATTGAGGGCCCTGCAGTTCATAAGTTTTTGGGGAGCAACCTAGGACTTATCGGCTGATGCGGAGAAAGATATATGCCTGAAAAAAAGAGACTAATGGGTAACAACAATACCAGAAACCACCCTACCGAGAAGCCCTCCCCCTCTCCCGATGGAGAGGGTCGAGGTGTCAGCACTCTTCCTGTGATGGAGGAGTTCTATAGCCTGCAAGGCGAGGGATATCACACCGGCGAGGCTGCCTACTTCATACGCATGGGAGGCTGCGACGTGGGGTGCTGCTTTTGCGACAGCAAAGCGGCATGGGATGCCAGCGTGCAACATCCCACCGATGTGCACGACTTGGTGGAACGTGCCTCGAATGTGCCGTCGAAGACAGTGATACTGACAGGTGGAGAGCCCATGCTATATAACCTGGACGAGCTGTGCCAACGTCTAAAAGAACGCGGCATAAACACCTATATGGAAACCAGCGGATCGCAGCCTTTCAGCGGCATCTGGGACTGGATATGCCTCTCGCCGAAAGAAGGGCATCCTGTGCACAGGGAATTCTACGAACACGCCGGCGAGCTGAAGATGATAGTGTGCAACGAACACGACTTCCGGCGTGCGGAAGCAGAAGCCTGTAGGGTGAAAGAGGTAAATCCTGACTGCAAACTATTCCTACAAGCCGAGTGGAGCCGACGCAAAGACCTGATGCCGATGATTGTGGAATACATCAAGCAGCACCCCCGCTGGAGGCTCTCACAGCAAACGCACAAATATATCGACATAAGATAATATAATACGCTTACTATATGAAAACCATCATCGTAGTACCTTGTTACAACGAAGCAAAACGCCTGCCGCAGCAGCAGTTTCTCAACTACGTGCAGCAACACGACGACGTGGTCTTCCTCTTTGCCAACGACGGCAGCAGCGACAGCACCCTACAAATGCTGGAGGCACTAGCGAAACAGCATGAACGCCTCCTGACACTGGACATACAACCCAACGGCGGAAAGGCAGAAGCGGTGAGGAAAGGCGTGATGCACGCCGTGCTGCAATACGATGCCACATACATAGGATTCTGGGATGCCGACCTTGCCACCCCACTCTTCGAGATAGAGAACTTCGTGACGTGGGCCGACAAAGGCTACGATATCGTCATGGGACTGCGCCTCATGAGACTGGGAGCCAAAGTACGACGCAAGAAACTGCGTCACTACCTGGGACGCAGTTTCGCCACCAGTGCCAGCGTGATGCTGAAACTGCCGGTATACGACACACAGTGCGGCGCCAAACTTTTCCACCGCAGAGTGGTGGAAACTCTCTTCAGCACACCATTCATCACACGCTGGATCTTCGACGTGGAGATACTGGCACGCTACGAGAATGCATACAGCGCCAAGGATGCCGCCGAGAAAATCTACGAGCTACCACTCTTCCAATGGGAAGACGTGGACGGCAGCCGACTCAAGAAAAGAGACTTCTTGAACGCACCCAAAGAACTGCTGAAAATAAGGAAAACCTACATGAAGAAACGGTAATCTACACATACAAACTATGAAAAGAGTCTTCCTCAACAATAAATCCAATCCCTGGTTCTGGGCTTTCATAGTCCTTGCCGTGACCTTGTTTTTCGCTATGCCCATCATGAGCCACGATGCCGGCAATAGCGGCGACGAAGATGGCTTTCAGATTCCCCAAGGCGAAAACGTGCTCAACTACTACGCCACGAACGGACAGGACACCACCTGCATGACCTTCGAGAACCTGAAGTA
>CAMURW010000167.1 GCA_947097635.1 uncultured Bacteroidales bacterium | reverse complement strand
AAAACGTGGGGGGAGGCGTTATTCTGTTATTAATATCTGCTGCTATGAAGATGATACGATATATTACAATTCGATATTACGACACTCCTGTGGAAAAAATGGTGTTGGGCTCCTTTGGCGACGAGATGGTGCTGTGCGACTGGGTGGTGGGACATCGCCGCCGCCGCACAGACGAGATGGTGCAACGCGCGCTGGGTAGCACCTATGTGGAGGGTACGTCGCCCGTGCTGGATCGCTGCATTGACGAGTTGGATGAGTATTTTGCCGGCCGCCGGCGGATGTTCGACATCTCCATACGTCTCACGGGCACCGCTTTCCAGAATCGTGTGTGGACGACACTGTCGACAATTCCTTTCGGACATACGGTATCCTACGGCGCGTTGGCGGTACGGATGGGCATGCCCTGTGGCGCGCGCGCCGTGGCGGGGGCTGTGGGTGCCAACCCTGTTTCCGTTTTGGTACCTTGTCATCGAGTGATAGGAAGCAACGGCTCGCTGACGGGTTATGCTGGAGGTCTGGAGGTTAAGAGCAAGCTGCTGGAGTTGGAGGGAATTGTTTGATGACTGTGGCGGTCCTGTTTCGGCAGGGACAGGCAGGTTCACACAATTCTTTGCGATGTGTGGAACTGTTTTGTCGCAATTGCGGAGAAAAGTGTATTTTTGCAGACATGAAGACATTGATTTTTGCTACCAACAACGAGCATAAATTGCAAGAAGTCAGAGAGATGTTGACGGGAGTCGTGGAGGTGAAAAGCCTCAGAGAAATGGGGCTTGAAGGTGATATTCCAGAGACTAGCGACACGCTGGAGGGCAATGCCCTGCAGAAAGCGCAATGGGTGAGAGAGCGTACCGGGAGGGATTGCTTTGCCGACGATACCGGACTGGAGGTGGAAGCGCTGGACGGGCGCCCGGGCGTGTACACCGCACGCTTTGCTGGCGAGCACTGCTCGTTCGACGACAACATCGACAAGATGCTGCGTGAAATGAGGGGCCAGGAGAACCGCAAGGCCTGTTTCCGCACGGTGATATGCCTGCTGATAGGCGGTGAACGGCATTGCTTTGAGGGTCGCCTGGACGGCACCATCCTGCAGGAACGCCGTGGCGCTGGGGGCTTCGGCTACGATCCCATCTTTATGCCCCGCCGCTTTGCCGTTTCCTTTGCCGAGATGCCCATGGAGGTGAAAAACCATATCAGCCATCGAGGACGCGCCGTGAGGCAGCTGGCGGATTTCCTACAAGGCAGGCACGAGGTGGCGGAATGACGGCACTCCCGGGCCTCCCCCTTTCATCATTGTTGTTGAGGAGAGATTTTCTATGGAATATGTAACTGTTTTTGCCCAAGAGATATTGCAGGGCTTCAGCGAACGTGATATGTATATCCTGATGCTGGTGGAAACCGTGGAGATGATGCAGGTACCCGTAATCATAGGTAAGCACGAAGCCGAGATGATTATGTTGGAGTACAACTCGCAGCCTGTGAAACGTCCGCCGACGCACCAACTGATACTGTCGCTATGCGACACCTTTCACTTGGAGTTGAAGAAGGTGACCATCGACCGCTATTACGAAGGCATCTTCTTCGCCACGCTATATGTGAGCGACGGCGTGTGCATCCGCAAGATAGACAGCCGTGCCAGCGATGCCATCTGCCTGGCATTGCATGAAGGTCTGGACATACTGATGAACAAGGAGATAATAGCCGAGGTCGGTAGTGAGGTGCAGCGGGGCGACACCCAGCAGAGCAGTGCCGCCGAGGAACAAAACGACTTGCCAACGCTGAAGGATTTGGAGGCAGAGCTGCACCGCTGCGAGGAGCAGGAGGACTACGAGCGTGCCGCAGAAATAAACCAGCAGATAGAAGAACTGAAGAAAAAACAAGGCAACTGATTTACAATGAATGAATTATTGACCGCCATAGACGAAGCTGCAGATTTCCTGCTCCGCCGTTTCTCCCATATTCCCACCACCGCTATCGTGCTGGGCAGCGGGTTGGGCAAACTGGCCGATAAGCTGAGTGGTGTCACTGCGATGCCCTATGACGCGATACCCCATTTTCAGCGATCCACGGCAGCTGGCCACAAAGGCAACCTGATGGCCGGTCGACTGGGAGAGCGGGAGGTGCTGGTGATGCAAGGCCGCTTTCACTACTACGAAGGCTACAGCATGCAGCAGGTTACTTTCCCCGTCCGCGTGTTTGCCCGACTGGGGGTGAAGTACTTCTTCGTGTCCAACGCAGCAGGCGGTATCAATCCGCATTTCCGCACAGGCGACCTGATGGTGTTAACGGATCATATCAACTTTATGCCCAACCCGCTGATAGGCCCCAACTTGGAAGAGATGGGCCCCCGCTTCCCCGATATGACGGAGGTGTACAGTCCCGTTCTGAGGCAAAAGGCCGACGAGCAGGCAAAGAAGATGGGGATGGTGCTGCAACACGGCGTGTATGTGGCCGAAACGGGTCCCACCTACGAGACACCGGCGGAATACAGGATGTATCGCCTGATGGGCGGTGACGCGGTGGGGATGAGTACGGTACCTGAAGTGATAGTGGCGCGCCACTGTGGCATGGAAGTATTCGGCATGAGCGTGATAACGAACTGCGCGGGCGACCTGGGCAATGGCGTGGTGAACGACGGTGTCGACGTGATAAAGGTTGCCGACCGGGCCGCCGACTCGATGACGGAACTTTTCATTAGGGTAATAAACAACTGACAAGAAAACAGACGCAAGAAATTGGCACTTAAATCACACATCCGCTCGCTGGTGTTGCCTGTGGCAATGACGCTGGCACTGGTGTTTCATGGCTTCTTCGGACGACTCTATTTCCTGGCACCTTACTTGGTGTTTACCATGCTGTTCATCAGCTACACCGCCATCAATTTTCGAGAGATGCGTCCCAAATGGATGGACTTCTGGCTGATGGCGTTCCAAATATTCTTTTGTCTTTTGTCCTATGGTGCTGGACGTTGGCTGCTGCATAGCGAGGTGCTGGCCAAAGGTCTGTATATCATTGCGCTGACACCGGTGGCGGCATCCAGCGTTGTGGTGTCGTGTGCCTTGGGTGCACGGCGTGAGACCGTTACCACTTTCACCATTCTCAACAACCTGATGGTGGCAGTGGTGGCTCCCGTCCTCTTTGCGCTGCTGGGGCAGTCGGCAGACAAGTCCGTGCTGGAGAATATGCTCATGATTTTCGCCCGCATAGCGCCGCAGATTGTACTGCCGTTCTTCACCGCGTTGTTGCTGCATTACGTGGCTCCCAAGGTGAACGCGGCCATCAGCAGCATGAAAAGCATGACCTTGTACATCTGGGCGTTCACGCTGACGGTGGTGTTAGGCAAAACGTTCCATGGCATCAGCATCAACCCCGACAAGCAGTGGGGGCTAATGGCATTGATGTTTGCCCTATGCATAGTGCAGTGCACTATCCTCTTCTGGGTGGGCAAGAAGATCGGCATCCGTTATGGCGACAAGATGGCTGGCGGACAGGAACTAGGTCAGAAGAACACCTCCTTTGGCATCTGGATGGCTAACACCTTCTTCCAGGACCCTCTGACGGGTCTTCCTATGGCGTTCTACAGCATCTGCCAGAACATCTTCAACAGCTGGCAGATGTACGACCACGACCGCAGGCATCTCCCAGAAACATAATTTCGGAAAGTATTATGTAATTTGGCGTTTTTATTATTTTGAGCAGTAGTTCACATACCACTATACTGCCACAGAGTTCTCAACCCAATAAATTACCACCCCTATGCCAGTCAAAGCTATCTTCTTCGACATCGACGGCACGTTGCTCTCGTTTCAAACCCACCGCATCTCGCCGGGCACCATCCACGCTTTCAAACTGCTGCATGGCAAGGGCATCAGCACCTTCATCGCATCGGGACGTCCCAAGGTACTGATACCCTCGTTGCCTGTGCGTTTCGACGGCTATATCACTGTGAATGGCGGTTACTGCTTCCTGGGTGACGGCAGCGACGAAGGAGCCGTCGTTATTAACGAGCCTCTGGACAATGGCGACCAGCAGCGTTGGCTGGACTACGTGGAGGAGCGTAACATCGTGACGATGCTGTTCAGCCGTCATGAAATGTTTGTTAACCGCATCTCGGAGCAGGCCAATCGGCTGCGCAACCAACTGGAATTCAAGATGCCGCCAATGATCAGTATTCGAGAGATGCGCGAAGAACAGGCTTATCAGTTCATTGCCATGATTCCCGCCCAGCAGGATGCCGAAGTTC
>CAMURW010000166.1 GCA_947097635.1 uncultured Bacteroidales bacterium | reverse complement strand
TCCTGCTCCCCGCTTGTGGCGTCGCGCAGGGTTGCGCCCAGGCGGTTATGTGCGCCCTGGCCGGCGAAGAGAGTTGCCGCCAGCGCCAGCGCCACGCCTCCTGTCAGCCAAACCCCCGCCTTCTTGTGTCCGTTGCCAAAGGTGACATCGTATAAGAACCATAGAACAAGGAAGATAAGTATCAGTATGCCAGAACGCGAGCCCACAAACCAGGTCACGGCGACAAGGAACGCAGTGCATACGTTGCACACTATTCTCCACCAGTTGGGAAGTACATTCCTGTAATGTTTGTTGTCTATGTATAGAAACGCCATCGAGAAGAGGAAATACATGGCGTTGTAGGTGTGGTGTGCGGTGAATTTGTGTGCGCCGTAGAAGATGCTACCCGCGGCACCCTGGAAGGCCACTTTGTACAGGTCGCCCACGATGTTCGCCAGTGCCACGGCGGTGCACGACAAGGCGAAGGCGTAGCCTATCAGACGCAGCCGTCGCTTGGAGAGGTACTGCAGGCCTGCACACAGGAAATACGTGGGAAACAGCACCATAGGCAGTTTGTGAAACAGGGTCTCCCAGCCGTCAGCGGTGTTGCTGGAATAAGCCATGCTGGTTAGATACACTACGTAAAGTGCAGGAAACATGATGATGGCGGCCTTTGCCAGCTTGCTATAGTGGTTGCCGAAACTGCGGTAGCATATCATGCGGGCCACAGCGTTCACTAGCACGGCAGCGCCCACGTAGAGCGCCCATTGCCACGAGAAGGGGTATGTTGCCACAAAGAGGCATAGCAGTATGGTTTCGGAAATTTCCAGAGGGCGCGGCGTACCATCGAAGAATTTTCCAACATGCTGTTGTTCTGCATCTAATGTTTGTCTTTTCATCTGGTAACGAAGAATTATTTGCGTGCAAAAGTAATAAAAAATTCATTATTGCGTATTCATAATTATGTAGGGCAGATTGCCTATGGCAGCAGATAAGCAGCCCTACAAGTCCTGTCACTGCAAATGTAACTATCTTATTACAAGATATCAACGATGGATAACGTACGTGCTAAAAAGTTTTTGGGGCAGCATTTCCTCACCGACGAATCCATAGCTCGTCGCATAGTGGACAGTTTGTCCTGCTCCTCACTGCCTGTCCTGGAAGTGGGACCAGGCATGGGCGTACTAACTAAATATCTGATGGACAAAGGGAAGTATGATTTCAAGGTGGTGGAGATAGACGGCGAGAGCGTGGCGTATCTGCATAGCCACTATCCCTCGCTGCAAGTGGTGGAGGGCGACTTCCTACAGATGGACTTAACTACCTTGTTCCAAGTACCTTTCGCCGTTATTGGCAACTTCCCTTACAACATTTCGTCGCAGATATTGTTTCGCGTCTACGAGCATCACGAGTGGGTGCCCCAGGTGGTGGGAATGTTTCAGAAGGAGGTGGCGGAACGTGTGGCTGCCCAGCCCGGCGGCAAGACCTATGGCATCCTCAGCGTCTTGTTGTCGGCGTTTTACGATATTCAGTATCTCTTCACCGTCCCCGAGTCGGTCTTTACCCCCCCTCCCAAGGTGAAGTCGGCGGTAATACGTCTGTGTCGCAAGGAGGGTGTCTGTCTTCCCTGCGATGAAAAGGCTTTCACCACTGTGGTGAAAGCGGCTTTCAACCAGAGGCGCAAAACCATGCGCAATGCGCTGAAGCCCTTGGGGCTGCCCATCTGCAGGGTGGAGGAAAAGATACTGGCCTCTCGCGCCGAGCAGCTGTCCTGTGACGCGTTCATTCGGCTGACGTTGGCTCTCTTCAATTAGAAATCGATTTGCTATGACTGTCTTCGTATATATCCTTTTCTCCATGGCCATGGGTATTCAGGCATTGCTCGTTTTACGCAGCAGTGCCTCGCACGTGTCTGTCAGGCTCGGCAAAGGTCTCCTCATCTCTGCCATTATTGCTGTGGTGGAATGTGCCTTGCTGCTGCTGGGCGTTTGGCTTGCCGGCCTGTGGCGCTACAGGCTGCGCAGCGTGGATGCCTACACTTTCCTGGGAATCATGCTGCTGCTGGTGGTGAAGATGCTGCTGAACGTTTTCGGCAAGCAGCGTGGTCCGCAGGCCTACGACATTTCACGTATGGCCACGGTGGCTCTGCTGGCGGTGGCTTTGGGCCTAGACTGCCTGATAGGTGGCATGGCGTTCGGCTTTCTGGACACCATCGCCGCGGGGGGTGTACGGGCGGGCGTGTCCCTGGGCGTGGCGGTCTTCATGCTCTCGTATCTTGGCGTCATGCTGGGCCGCAGGCATGTGGAGGTGAGGCAGCGGCGTTGGCAGCTCTTTTCCGTGCTCTTTGTTCTGGCCACGGTGTTTATCGCCCTGCAGCGTTCGCTATGAATTCGTCGGCATTGGCGGGGTAGGGGAGTATCTGCATCTCGCAGCGCTGGCAGTTGAACGTAAGGCGAAACAGCCTCTTGTTGTTGCGCAGTATCAAGGTGCCCTGGTAGTCGGGTCCCACCTCTGCATTGTTTTTGTGGCGCAGGCACTGCCCCAGTTCGTAGCGTAGGCAATATTTCGTCGTCATCAGGGCTTTGCCGTCATACAGCGCTGCGCGTCTTTTCTTTTTTGTGCTTTCGCATTCCGGGGAGGTCGCCAGCACTCTGTCGCTGTATTCCAGCCCGTATTCCAGTTTCTTTATTCCATGACGTTTGTAGAACTGTTCTGCCTTGGCGTTGGAGACGTTGGCTCTATAGTCCAGGGTGTCGCAGGGATAGGCCGCGTCGTTCCTGTGGGTGTGCACGTCCGAGGGCCTGAACGTCTCTGTCCTCTTCTTTGTCAGTTTTTCCACGGCTTCTCGCCTCAGCTCGTTTATCCGCGAGGCGGGTAGAAACGGCACTCGCGCTGGCAGCCGTAGTTGCCTTGGTACGAAGGCGGTGTCGCCCAGTTTCTGCAGCTGCCGTTGCAGCTGCTCCCTCGCCTTGTCGGCATTGCGTGCCTCGTCTTTTCGACACGCTGTCTCCACCGCCACCGTCACGTCGTCCTCGTCCGTCATCCTTAGCACCAGCCCTTCTGGCGTTTCGTTCAGTTCCATGTCCACGGCTATTTTCCTCTCTGCCGTTTTGCCCTGCAGCTGTTTCTCGAAGGCAAAATCGTTGCTGCGCCACATTGCGGTGCCGGGGGCTGTCTCCGGCAGGTGGTTGGGCGTAAAGGTGTTCCCCGTAGCATGGTTCACTTGCAGGCCTTCCAGCTCGCCGACGTTGTTAAAGAAGCAGAGGCCGTCGCCCGGTGTCAGTGTCTCCGTGGTGTATAGGGTGATGGTGTCGCGTCCTTTGCGTGCCACGGTGCCTATCTTCTTGCCTATGGCCTTGGCTGTCGTCAGCGTTGCCATGGGCTGACGTGCCGTGAGGAAATAGTCTGTGAAGGTGCGATTGAAGGTCCTTTCTGGGTCTGGCACGAAATAAAACCTACAGCGTCCCGAGGAGGCGCGTTGCCATATCTCTTCGTCTTCCTTGCGGCTTATGTTCTTCTCTTCCGTTATCCGGTCTATCAGCTGCCTGTAGTATGCCGTAGTGTTTTTCACGTAGTTCAGGTCTTTCAGCCTCCCCTCTATTTTGAAGGAGGTGATGCCGGCCTCTATCATCTCTTTCAGGTGGCTGGCGGCGCTAAGGTCTTTCAGGCTCAGCAGGTGGCGTTTGTGCTGCAGCATCTTGCCCTGCTCGTTGTATAGGTCGTAGTTGGCGCGGCAGGGCTGGTTGCAGTGTCCTCTGTTGCCGCTGTTGCCCGTGATGTACTGGCTCATGTAGCATTGCCCGCTGTAGCTCACGCACAGGGCGCCTTGCACGAAGGCCTCCAGGTTTGCCTGGCAGGCGTCGTGCAGCGCCCGCATCTGCGCTATGCTCAGCTCGCGGGGCAGTATGATGCGCCTGAAGCCTGCTTGTTGCAGGAAGGCCACGCGTCTGGGGTCTAGGTTGTGCATCTGCGTGGAGGCGTGCAGTTCTATGGGCGGTAGGTCCATCTCCAGCAGCCCCGGGTCCTGCACAATCAGCGCGTCCGCGCCCATGCCGTGTAGCGCGCGAATTATTGTCGCCGCCTCCTGCAGCTCGTCGTCGAACAGCACGGTGTTCACGGCCGCGAATACCTTTGCCCTGTAGAGGTGCGCGTAGCGCACCAGTGCTTCTATGTCTTGCAGGCTGTTGCCTGCCGTCGCCCGCGCGCCGAAGGCGGGTGCGCCTACGTACACGGCGTCGGCGCCGTGCGCTATGGCTGCCTCGCCTTGCTCCAGGTTTTTGGCGGGTGCCAGCAGCTCCA
>CAMURW010000165.1 GCA_947097635.1 uncultured Bacteroidales bacterium | reverse complement strand
TATCGACAAAGACCAGATCCGTCGTGGTATGGTGATTGCCAAACCCGGCAGCGTGCATCCTCACCACAAATTCGAGGCTGCCGTGTACATCCTGAAGAAGGAAGAAGGTGGTCGTCACACCCCCTTCCACAATCACTATCGTCCTCAGTTCTACTTCCGCACCACCGACGTTACTGGTGAGATCATGCTGGAAGAGGGCCGCGAGATGGTGATGCCTGGCGACAACTTGACTATCACGGTTGAGCTGATCAGCGACATTGCTCTGAACGAGAACCTGCGTTTCGCTATCCGCGAGGGTGGTCGTACCGTAGGGTCCGGCCAGGTGACCAAGATACTCGAATAAGAGTTCATAAAGGTTCATAAAGTTTATGAAGGTTATTAGGTTTATGGAGGCGGTTTGCTGACTTTAGAAACCTGATGGGCCCCACAAACTTTATGAGCTTTGCCAGGGGAATAGTTTAATGGTAGAACGGAGGTCTCCAAAACCTTTGGTGGGAGTTCGATTCTCTCTTCCCCTGCTAATAAATTGCTAACCGGGAGGTACGATGCCTTTCGGGTTGCAGACAGGCCAGTCCGGCCATGCAGTATCCCCCTTGTGGCAGCATCATCGGGCATCTGCAGTTCCGCAAACGACAGCCGTACCGCATGTACCGATAAAAACTAGTATAAAGATGTCTAAGTTTGGAAACTATGTAAAGGACTCCTACGATGAGCTGGTGCACAAAACGTCGTGGCCTACCTTTAAAGAACTGCAGAGCAGCGCTATCGTAGTGGCTGTGGCTGCGTTGATACTTGCCGTGGTCGTCTTCCTGATGGACTGGGTCTGCGGCATCAACACCACGGGATGGAAAGGCATCCTGGGTATTATGTATAATATTCTCGGTCACTGATGAGCAGTAATGCCGACTGTATGAGTGTGACATAGTGCTAATCACTTCTCCCTCGGGTCTCTCCTCTCGGAGCGGCGAGGTGAGGAAGAGAGTAGTGGTGTCAGATGATTGTTGTGTGGTATTGCGACGCGTTGTCTTGCTTCCCAAGAGACTGATGTCCGGCACAGGTGCTGGTTGCGACAGCTCTATTGAGACAACGTCTTTCCGTGACGATAATATATTTCTCAATCTGTGAGGCTCCCCCCCAACAAATTGTAAAGATTCCATTTTGTTTGTTCCTATGGCAAGAAAAGCTGAAAAGAATTGGTATGTGGTAAGAACGCTCAGTGGCAAGGAGAAGAAAGCGCAGGAATACATCCTTAACGAAGTCAGCAAACGTGGCTGGCAGGACAGGGTGACGCGCGTACTTATCCCCACTGAAAAAGTCATCTCCATGCGCAACGGAAAGAAAGTGGTGAAAGACCGCAACTTCTTCCCGGGCTACGTGCTTGTAGAGGCCATACTGGAAGACGAGATTGTTCCTGCCATCCAGAATGTGCCCAATGTGATGGACTGGCTGCGCGAAGGACCCAACACCGATCCCATACCCATGGAGAAGTCCGAAATAGATCGTATCCTGGGCAAGATGGACGAGCAAAAGGACACCGAGGGCTATTTGGCCGACAATTACGTGGTGGGCGAGACGGTCAAGGTTGTGGACGGCGCTTTTGCCTCCTTCACCGGCATAGTGGAAGAGGTGAACGACGATAAGAAGAAGCTTAAAGTCACCGTCAAGATTTTTGGCCGCAAAACTCCGCTGGAGCTCAGCTACAGCCAGGTGGAGAAAGACGACGGAGTAACCTCCGAAGAACACAGTTAAGTTAATCTGTCGTTGACAAGCAGCATCGTTTGTGTGAACCGCCTCTTCCCCGGCGACGTGGTCGGCAAGGAGCATAGGCAACGTGAAGCAAAGCAGATGCAGGCTGGCAAGGACAAAAAAATGAAGTAAAAAAACAATCAAACATGGCAAAAGAAGTTGCAGGATTGATTAAACTTCAAATCAAAGGCGGCGCAGCAAATCCCGCTCCTCCCGTAGGCCCCGCTCTGGGTGCCAAGGGTGTGAACATCATGGATTTCTGCAAACAGTTCAATGCTCGCACCCAGCAGCAAGCTGGCAAGATAGTGCCTGTCATCATCACTGTTTATAAGGACAAGAGCTTTGATTTCGTAGTTAAGCAACCGCCTGTCGCTATCCAACTGAAAGAAGTCTCCAAGGCGCAGAAAGGTTCCGGAGAACCCAACCGCAACAAGGTGGCTTCGGTGAGTTGGGATCAGGTGCGCGCAATCGCTGAAGCTAAGATGCCCGACCTCAACTGCTTCACTATCGAAAGTGCAATGAGCATGGTGGCCGGCACCGCAAGAAGCATGGGGATCACCGTTACGGGTGAAAGACCTTTCTAAGCGACGGCGACAATTCAATTAAAAAATTATGTTTAACAGTGGGAGCACCCAGAAAGGAAGATGCATAGCGTTGTAATAATCAGCAATAGCATTCACTTCGAGGTGCGATAGAACCACATAACAATTTATTTCATGGCAAAACATTCTAAGAAACAGAAAGAAGCCTTGGCCAAATTCGACAAGTCGAGACTCTACAGCCTGGAAGAGGCCGTGGAGGTGGTGAAGAACATCACCTACACCAAGTTCGATGCCAGTGTGGACATTGATGTGCGCCTCGGCGTGGACCCCCGCAAAGCCAACCAGATGGTGCGCGGCAGTGTTACGCTGCCCCACGGCACTGGTAAGGTGACGCGCGTGCTGGTGCTGTGCACTCCCGACAAGGAAGAAGAGGCCAAAGTTGCCGGAGCCGATTATTATGGCCTTGATGAGTACATCAACAAGATAAAGGGCGGTTGGACGGACGTGGATGTTATCATTACCATGCCTAGCGTGATGCCTAAAGTCGGCACCCTGGGACGTATCCTGGGCCCCCGTGGCCTGATGCCAAACCCCAAGACAGGTACCGTCACTATGGAAGTGGGCAAAGCCGTGCAGGAAGCCAAAGCCGGTAAAATAGACTTCAAAGTCGACAAGGCGGGCATCATCCATAGTGCTGTGGCCAAATGTTCATTCGACAACGCCAAGATTGTCGACAATGCTCGCGAAGTGTTGCAGGCTATCATCAAGCTGAAACCCGCCGCTGCCAAGGGCACTTATATGAAGAGTGTCTCTATCAGCAGCACCATGAGCGTCGGCGTGAAAGTAGACCCCAAGAGCATAGCTACTGCTCAGGCATAACGAAAGTTCATTAAGTTCATTGGGTGTGTGGTCACAGGCTCTGTGGCGGCAGGTGGACGACCGGCACGCGCGGGCAGTGAGACAAACCCGAAAAACTACTAATAGTAAACATGAGAAAAGAACAGAAAGACCAACTCATCGAAACTATCTACGAAGAGATTAAGGCTTATCCCCATCTCTACCTGGCGGACATCGGCGGCCTCGACTCGGTGAAAACGAGCAGACTGCGCCGCGCCGCCTTCCGCGCAGAAGTGAAGATGACCGTTGTGAAGAACGCTCTGTTGAAGAAAGCCTTTGAGAAGGTGAAGAACGAGGGTGGCATAGACTACTCCGAGTTGCTTTCCGCAGCAAAGGGCGAGACTTGCTTGATGCTTTCCAACGTCAACAATGTTCCCGCCAAGTTGATGAAGACTTTCCGCGACAACAAGGCCAACGCCTCCGCCAAGCCCATTCTTAAGGGTGCCTACGTGGAAGAGAGTTTCTATCTGGGCGACGAGAACCTGGATACCTTGGTAAACATCAAGAGCAAGAACGAACTCATCGCCGACATTGTCCTGCTGCTGCAGAGCCCCATCAAGAATGTGGTGTCCTCTTTGCAAAGCGGCGCCAACACCATCACGGGTGTGCTGAAGACGCTGGAAGAACGAGTTCAGTAATTCACAACATACAAGCGAAAAACGATGTCCCTGGCATTGCCGGGAACAGAACGGATGAGAAAACGTCCGACAACCACAGAGGACGATCCCCCTCTCTAATGTGGGGTCACAGATTTAACTTTTTTAAAGAAACATTTTAAATTTTATAAATTATTATGGCAGACATTAAAGCCCTTGCAGAAGAACTGGTTAACCTGACTGTTAAAGATGTTAAAGAACTCGCCGACGTTCTGAAAGACGAGTATGGTATCGAACCCGCAGCTGCAGCTGTTGCAGTTGCCGCCGGTCCCGCCGCCGCCGGTCCCGCCGCTGAGGAAAAGACCGCTTTCGACGTGATCCTGAAAGGCGTTCCCGATATGACCAAGAAACTGGCCGTGGTGAAGGCTGTTAAGGACATGGCCGGTTTGGGCCTGAAGGAGAGCAAAGAACTCGTAGACAATGCTCCCAAAACCGTGAAAGAAGGCGTGAGCAAAGACGAGGCCGAAGGCCTGAAGAAAGCTCTGGAAGAAGCTGGCGCAGAAGTGGAAGTTAAGTAAGCAGTTCATTAACTATCCAACTCTCATACAGAGGAATAGGGTCTCGCGCGACACTGCGGGGCACCTATTCCTT
>CAMURW010000164.1 GCA_947097635.1 uncultured Bacteroidales bacterium | reverse complement strand
ACCTTTTCACATTTAGGAAAAAATAGTGCAGCTCGCTGCCCGTGCTCATTTAATTTTACATAGAGCCAGGATCCACCTTTAAAACCGTAGTGCTCACGGCCATGATGAACGACCCCAACATGAAAGTGGACACTGCCATGAAACTGAGGGTGGGCTACAAACGTTTTCCTGGCGTGAGGACCGAGATAAAGGACGACCACACCCTGGATGGCCGTGATACACTGAGTCTGCGAGAGGTAATAGAGCAGAGCAGCAACGTGGGCATGAGCGAGCTGGGATGGCAGTACTACCGTAACCGAAGGGATACCTTGAAACACTACATACAGCAAGTGTTTCCTTACGATGTCCTCAAGGTGGACCTCACGGCCTCCGAATATCGCAGCCACCTCAACGACCCCAAGCGCAGCAACCGCGACTTCCTGAATATGTGCTACGGCTACAGCACCAGTGTTTCTCCTATGCAGCTCATCACTTTCTACAACGGCCTGGGCGCTGGCGGCAGGATGGTGAAGCCGCTCTTCTGCCGTGGCATTGTGAAAGATGGCAAGGTGGAACCCATAAAGCCCGTAGTGCTGAACGAGCACATCTGCAGCGCCGAAACGGCAGCCATGATGAAAGAACTGCTGAAAGGCGTGGTGGAACGCGGCACTGGCAACAACATTCGTAACAACGCCTACGGCATTGCAGGCAAGACGGGCACTGCGGTGCACAATTATGATAATATCAAGGCTGGACGCAAAGAAGGTCGCTATAATGCCAGCTTTGCAGGCTTCTTCCCCACCGAGCATCCCAAGTATACCTGTGTGGTGGTGTTGGAAGACGTGCCCATCTATGGTCGCCAAGGTGCCGAAGTGTTCAAGCAAATCAGCGATTGCGTTATGGCTACAGACCGCGAACTGGGCAACATACGCCTGGAGGACGGCAGTTGGAAACTGGAAGACGGCGTGTGGGTGAAGGACGACGATGCCCGCTTAACCCCGCCTTATGTGTACCGCGGCACCCAGCAGCAGCTCTATAGGATATACGACGTGCTGCGGCTCAACTACTTGAGCAGCGACACCGCCGCACGTTGGGCCGAGTTTGTACCTTCCGCAGACAGCACTGCAACGCCAGGCCATTACGTGGCTTATCATGCCCAGCAAGGCGTAGTGCCCAACTGCGTGGGCATGACTGTGAAAGATGCCTTGCACCTGCTGCGTTCCTGTGGCTATGGCGTGCGTTTCAAGGGCGTAGGCAAAGTGTCGAGGCAGATCCCCAGAGGTGGTGTCAAAGCAGCGTCAGGCAGCACAACAGTGGTGCTAGAACTGAAGTAAGTGATGGAAGACGAATGCTCCTCCTTTCTCTCTCAGGGCATGGCGAGGAAACAAAAAAGAATAATTGATAATGAAACTGTCTGAGATACTGAATGGCATAGATTGCAAGATATTGCAAGGCAAGGAAGTGGAAGTCGCAGATATCGCTTTCGACAGCCGCAAAGTGCACAAAGGCACGATGTTTGTGGCACAGCGAGGCGTGCACGTGGACGGACACCTCTTTGTCCCCGACGCGGTGAAGCAAGGTGCCGTGGCGATAATGTGCGAAGAAGCACCCGCAACATTGAGCAAGGGCGTAGTGTATATCGTGGCAAAAAACAGCGACGAGACACTGGGTTTTGCTGCAAGCAACTTTTATGGAAACCCCAGTCGCCAGTTGCTGTTGGTGGGCATTACAGGCACTAACGGAAAGACCACCACCGTTACGCTGCTGCACCGCCTGTGGCGCAACGCCGGCAGGCATGCAGGCCTGATAAGCACGATAGTGAACCGCATAGACGACGAAGAACTGCCCGCCACACACACCACCCCCGATGCGTTGGAACTGAACGCCCTGTTGTCTAAAATGGTAGACCACGGCTGCGAGGCCTGTTTCATGGAAGTAAGCAGCCACAGCATCGTGCAGCAGCGTATTGCCGGACTTACCTTCGCCGGTGCCATTTTCAGCAATATCACCCACGACCATCTCGACTTCCACAAGACGATGGCCAACTATATCGCCGCCAAGAAAGCTTTCTTCGACGGATTGGACAAGAAAGCCTTCGCACTGACGAACCTGGACGATAGGAACGGCATGGTGATGGTGCAGAACACCAAGGCCAATGTGAAGACCTACAGCCTGCAACATCCTGCCGATTTCAGGTGCAAGGTGATGGAAGATAGTTTTCAGGGTCTGCATCTGGAGATCAGCGTAGCCGACTCCGTCAGTCAGCCCCGGCAAGTGTGGTGCAAACTGGTGGGACGCTTCAACGCCCAGAACCTCTTGGCCATATTCGGCACGGCCTGCCTGATGGGCATGAAACCCGAGGAGACGCTGGTCGGCATCAGCCAGTTAGACCCCGCCGAAGGACGTTTTCAGCATGTGCGTGGCAAAGGTATAGATGCCATTGTGGACTATGCCCATACGCCGGATGCCTTGCAGAACGTGATAGATACCATCAACGAGGTGCGGCAGCGCTACCAGCGCCTCATCGTGGTGGTGGGCTGTGGCGGCGACCGCGACCCTCTGAAGCGCCCGAAGATGGCACAGATAGCGGTGAAACACAGCGACCGGGTGATACTTACTAGCGACAATCCTCGCACCGAGAGTCCAGACACTATACTCGATGATATGGAGAAGGGACTCACCGACGAGGAGCGTACCAAATCGGTGCGTATCACCGATCGTCGTAGTGCCATTCGTGCGGCTGTGATGATGGCCAAGGAAGGCGACATTATCCTGGTGGCAGGCAAAGGACACGAGAAGTATCAGGAAGTGAATGGCGTGCGTAGCCATTTCGATGACCGCGAGGAATTGTACAACCTGCTTTCCGCACCAGCCTGATTGCCATAAGAACTCAGTAACCCAATACCCTTGTAGAAACCCAACCGCCCTATGTTATATTACTTTTTCAACTGGCTGGATAGTTTGAATGTACCGGGAACTGGTGCGTTCCACTACATTTCTGTGCGAGCCGTGCTGGCTTTCGTGTTTAGCCTGTTGATGATGTTGCTGTTAGGCAAACCCTTCATACATTGGCTGCACAAGAAGCAAATCGGTGAGACCGTGCGTGGCTTGAACCTGGAAGGACAAAGCGAGAAAGCCGGCACGCCCACGATGGGCGGTCTGCTGATACTCTCGTCGATAGTGATACCCACATTGCTGTTTGCACGTCTGGACAACATATACGTCCTTCTCATGCTTTTCACCACATTGTGGCTGGGAATGGTAGGCTTTATAGACGACTACATCAAGGTGTTCCACAAGAATAAAGAAGGCATGCCTGGCAAATACAAGATTGTGGGGCAGGTGGTACTGGGCGTGGTGGTAGGACTCGCCATTATGTATCACCCTGACATCACTATGAAGGAGAAAACGCAGGTGGAAGCCTACGTGGACGAACATTGCGTGAACGAATCCAATCTGCCAGATGCCACGGAAGAATTCAGCAAAGATCCCGTGAAGAGTACCAAGACCACCATTCCCTTCGTGAAGAACAACGAGCTGGACTATGCCAGAATTATCACCTGGATGGGTCTCTGGGCGGAGAAGTGGGTGTGGCTGCTCTACGTGCTGGTGGTGGTGCTAGTGGTTACCGCCGTGAGCAATGCCGCCAACCTTACAGACGGCATTGATGGCTTGGCCACCGGCGTGGCTGCTAGCAATGGTGCGGCACTGGCAGTGCTGGCGTGGGTGAGCGGCAATATCATCTTTGCCAACTACCTGGACATAATGTACCTGCCAAATATCGGCGAACTTACCATTTTCAGCACCGCCTTCATGGGCGCCACGATGGGCTTTATGTGGTTCAATACGCACCCTGCCGAAATTTTCATGGGCGACACCGGCTCTCTGGCGTTGGGTGGCATTATAGCCGTCTTCGCCTTGTTGATACGCAAAGAACTGTTGCTGCCGCTGCTCTGTGGCATCTATTTTGTCGAAGACCTCAGCGTGATTATCCAGACGGCAGGTTGTAAGATGTATCGCCGTCGTCATAAATTGCCCATCGTAGTGCCGGTGCCAGTGGAGAAGCGACCTTTCCTAATGACGCCACTTCACCATCACTATCAGAAGAAAGGCATCAAGGAAGAGAAGATAGTGGTGCGCTTCATCATCGTAGCGATCATGCTCAGCGCGCTTAGCATCATCACACTGAAGATAAGGTGATGTCATCGTCGGAGTAAGCAAATACATCATTTCTCGGCATAAACACCTGTTTACATCTTTTAAAACAATGAGCATAGAAACTATAGTACAAGAGAACTGTCTACAATCCCATGCGGGTCTGGCAGACATGGACGTGGCGGTACTGAAACAACTGCGCAGC
Source organism: uncultured Bacteroidales bacterium (assembly GCA_947097635.1). GTDB lineage: Bacteria > Bacteroidota > Bacteroidia > Bacteroidales > P3 > Colimorpha. The sequence goes on along the minus strand of CAMURW010000164.1, from coordinate 111 downwards.
CGCCAGATGAAGAACTGCTTTCGCCTTCTCGAGGAGAGCCCCTACCGCATGGAAAGCGTCGCCAAAATCCGCGACACAGAGTTTATCAATGATGCTGCCGCCCGCACCGTC
>CAMURW010000163.1 GCA_947097635.1 uncultured Bacteroidales bacterium | reverse complement strand
AAGATCCTGAGAAACATTGGAAATCGTTAGTTGAAGTCAGCGATGGCTATCTTTTCTTTTTTTATTTCGCCGTAGGCATCCATAAACCCTTTGAGGTGCTCTGGCCTGCTGCACAGAATGTGAAGCCCCATCTCGGGGATGCTGAGCTGCGCCATCTGGCCTTTGTGGCTGATGCCGTAGAGCGATGAGACCACATCGTACTGGTTGGTTTTGTTGCGATGACGATGTTTCAGGTTCTTCTCGCAGATAGCACCGGCACCTTCCTGAGTGAGTGTGGAGAGGTCGAGAGGGGCGTAATTCAGGGAGAGTTTGTCCAGGTCGAACACCTCGAAGTCCAGGCTGCTCTTGGCTTTGATGACACCTGTGGGATAGAAATAATAGCAATATCCTTTGCTGTCGCGCATGATGGGTGTATCGCCTCTCATCCACACGAAGTCGAAGATACCTAGATCGGCGAAGACCTGGGTGTAGGTCTGTCCGCCGGTTTCGGGGTTATGCTCCACGCAGAACAGGCGACGACAGGTCATCAGCGAGACGAAGGCATCGCGTACCCTCATCCATTTTTCCTGCTGCTCTGTGGTAAGGAAGTCCATGGGTTTCACTTGTGCCGCCTTCATGTCATGCTGCAGAGTGGCAATCTGGCCTTTATAGCGTGTCACCAGGCTCACGGCATCCTTGTTCAGGTGATGCCCCGACTTGTCCTTCACGCCTTGTTCCAAGCGTTGCAACAACTCGGCCTGCTGTCCCACATGCAAGGCGTTGAGGTAATGTTCCAGAAAACGCGCCTTCTTTCCATCGGTGTTCTTCACCGCTTTGCTCACTGCTTCTATTGCACGTGCATAGTTGGGCTCGCGAAGTTGCACATAGTTCCAGAAAGTAGGTTTCACCTTGTTGCGCATATTGCGGGTAAAGGTCTGATAACTGTTGCTGTCGCTGCTATGGATGAAAAAGCCCGTGCCAGGCATATCCGCACACAGGAACTCACCAGACTCGGCCAGATTGGCATCGTGACGCTGACGCACCCCAAAGGTGGAATGGAAATAGTGACGGCTCACAGGCACGCGGAGGTTTTCGCTGGCCCACAGGTGCTTGTAGAAGAGGAAACGCAGGCGATCCAGCACAGATACTTTGTTATTACTTGCCATCTTCTTTTTTGGTCATTGGTTTATGAGTTTCGGTAGTAAGGCGGGGGCACTGGTGTCGTGCGGTGCCGGGCCTCTTCTATTATTCTTATCCGTGGATAGATTCGCCATAGGCGGCATGGATAGCTTCCATGATGGCCTCGCTCATCGTGGGATGAGGATGCACGGCATGGACAATTTGCTTGGCGGTAAGGCCATTCTCGCGTGCAACCACCAGTCCTACTATCATTTCGGTGACATTGTCGCCACAGAGGTGGGCACCCAGAACCTGGTCGGTGTTCTTGTCTATCACCATCTTCACATATCCGTCGGTGTTGCCGCCGGCAGTGGCTTTGCCGCTCGCCTTGAAGAAGAACTTGCCAACGAGTACTTCATGTCCTTGCTCCACTGCTTTCTTCTCGCTGAGACCTACGCTGGCCACCTCGGGAGTGGTATATGTGCAGCCGGGGACGTTGTCGTAGTTCACCTTGGCAGGGGTGCCGCCAGCCATCTTGTCCACGCAGCACAATGCCTCGGCGCTGGCTACATGTGCCAAGGCGGGGCCATGCACCACGTCTCCGATGGCGTAGTAGCCTGGCACCATGGTTTGGTAGTAGTCGTCCACTTTGATTTTGCCGCGTTCGCTGACGATGCCGCACTCTTCCAGCCCCAGGCCTTCTAGGTTGGTCACTACGCCTACGGCGCTCAGCACCACATCGCAGTCCACCAGCACCTCGGCACCTTTCTTGTCCTTGATGTGCACACGGCACAGGTCGCCGTCCAGGTCCACGCTCTCCACGCTGGCACTCACCATCACCTTCATGCCCATTTTCTTGAAGCTGCGTGCCACGATGGCGCTGGTGTCTTCGTCCTCGTTGGGCAGGATGGTTGGCATGAACTCCACCAGTGTCACCTGCACGCCTATGCTCTGATAGAAGAAGGCGAACTCGCTGCCTATGGCTCCGCTGCCCACCACTATCATGCTCTTGGGCTTGAAAGACAGCGTCATGGCTTCGCGGTAGCCGATGATGTGTTTGCCGTCCTGCGGCAGGTTGGGCATCACGCGGCTGTGTGCGCCAGTGGCGATGATGATGTTCCTGGCTTCGTAGTCCGTGGTATTGCCCTCGCCGTCGGTCACTGCCACAATGTGGTCGGGCTTCACCTTGCCAGTGCCCATCAGTACGTCTACGCCGTGTTTCTTCAGCAGAAACTCCACGCCCTTGCTCATCGTCGCTGCCACTCCGCGGCTACGTTGCACCATAGCGGTAATGTCGGCCTCGGCGGGTTGTGCCGCCACGCCGTAGTCGGCGGCATGGTTGATATAGTTGTACACCTGTGCGCTCTTCAGCAGTGCTTTGGTAGGTATGCAGCCCCAGTTGAGGCATATACCGCCTAGTTTTTCGCGTTCCACAACAGCGGTCTTCATGCCCTTCTGGGCACCGCGTACGGCAGCCACATAGCCCCCTGGGCCACTGCCTATCACTATCAAGTCGTATTTCATATGTTTTTTATTTAATTAATCATGCTTAACTATATATAAGCACTTTTTATGGCTCATCGGGAAACGGTGAGGGTATAAAAAGCGATTGCAAAATTAATAAAAAAATCTGATGTGATAATTATTTAATATCTTTGCATATCAAAATATCCACTGTATATGAATCGTAATATAATATATATCAGTGTATTGACTATATTTATCCTCATCCTTTTCAACCTTCATGGACAGACCATCCGACTCAATTCCTGGAAATATCTTACCGATATCAGTGCAGATTTGAACCAACTTTTTAACTACAACCTTTACGAAGGCCAGCGATGGGGAATGGGCCTCCAAGTCACCACTCCCATAGGCTACAATGCCAAATATCCTCGCGACCAGCAGAACGCCGTCCAGCTGAAGGGCTACGGTGCCTACGGCCTGCAGGATCACGGCCTCAAATATGGTGGCAGCGTGGCGTTGCTGATGCCACGCGACCGCAAGCGCAACATGGGTATAGCCTTCTCGCACGACCTGTCGCGTACCGGCAGTCGGCAACTAGGCAGCTACAGCATGCTAGCTACCTACAACAACTCCAACTACGTCAGCAGCCGCTATGTGGGCATAAATCGCCTCAGTCTGGGATTCAACCGATTCGTGGTAAACGGCTTCGACATAATGGCACATCTGCGTTTCTCACGCGAAGACTATCGCTTCAACGAGCGCGGATATGTATTCCCCACCCGCTACCATGGCGATGCCCACATGCCCTACCTCCACTACATAGAGCAGCATCTGCTGGTGAAATATGGCAACAACCTCCTCCTTCTGTTCGACGGCGGCTATGTGAAAAGCGACGACACCGAGGCGAACAGTCGGCTCTTTGCACACTTTATTGCACAATATTCCGCAGTGAAGACCATGAAGAACAAGCGTGCCGACCGCTGCTACATCTTCGGGCAGCTGGGCTACACTACTCCGAACACTCCCTTCAGCCGCCTCTTCGACCTCAGCGGCACGGCGGGCTACAACTATTTCTTCCGCAACAGTTTCATGACCGTGAGCCCCACCGCCTTCACGGCGCATCAGTACGCCTTCCTATGCCTCCACTACCTGTGGGGCCATCCCCTGTGGCAGACCTCCTTTAGCACCCCCCAGCCTTTTGTGCAACTCAGCGCCATGTGGGGAACTCTGAGCCGCCGCAACTATGGCGATAGGCTCATTTACAGCCTGCGCCGTGAGATGCCGGTGCTACCCACCACCACACAGCAAATCAACGACGACCACGTCATCTCCGTCACCGCACCCAGCTATGGCGTGCTGGAGCCTTCCGTGGGCATCGAGCGCATCATCCGCTACGGCTACCTGGACTTCGGCATCGCCTGTGCCTACCAGCTCACCCCACAAGCCGCACCCTACCATCTGCGAGGCAAAGACAACTTCGCCTGGGTGATTATGGCCAACCTGATGCTGGAATACAACAACTAAAATTGGTCGTTGAAAGAGTGTTGTTGCATTTGGCTGGCGAGCCAGTCCGGGACGATCATATGCAGGATACGAGTCATTATTGCACTTAAGTTCAGTCAACAAATGCGTATGATATTTATTATTTAAGTGTCATCTACCCTACTAACCTGTTGGATGCCCCTAAGTTCAGCTCATCAATGCAGTTCGACTCTGGCACGGCGATACGGGGTATCTGTTGGATGCCCCTAAGTTCAGCTCATCAATGCACAATTGCGAAAGAATATCCGATTAACCTGCTGGCAAACATTTATTAATAAACATTTCGAATACTGGCATATCAGCCTGCCCTACACCTTTTTCTTAAATAAAATTCAAACAGCCTCATAGTAAAAAATTATTGTGCCTACGCAAACG
>CAMURW010000162.1 GCA_947097635.1 uncultured Bacteroidales bacterium | reverse complement strand
GCAACCCTCTGTGGATTAAGGCAGTTGATGCCGTCCACAACATCTACCTCGGCGCCCTCGCCGAAGCCGCCGAGGTAGATGTTGTGGACGGCATCCACTGCCTTAATCCACAGAGGGTTGCCGTTCTGGTCGCACTGTAGCTTGGCGAGTTTCTCGTTCTTGGCGATGGCGGCCACCATGGCATCTGTGAGCGCACTGAGTTCGGTGTGGTTGGAGAGGCTGTCGCCATACTGTGCACCAGGACGCATCACCTCTTCGGGTACGAGGCCGTAGTGCTCCATGCCGTAGATGACGTCGGAGAATGCACCGCCCTGGCTGAAGCTGACATCGCCATGCATGCGCACGGCTTTGACGGCACGGTCGTGGTAGGTTTTGTTGACGATGTACATCTCGCTGAAGTCGTATTCGGGCTTACCCATGCGCAGCAGTTCGGCTTCGATGAAGCCCAGTCCGCTGTAGCACCAGCATGTGCCGGCGTTGTTCTGATTTTTCACGCTGGTAACAGGTAGCTCTTTCACGACGGTGAACTTGTAGCCCTCATCTTCGTCTTTCTTCTCTTTCTGCTCTTGAGCGAAAGCGGCGCTTCCGAACATTAGGGCGGCAGCAAGGATTGTAAATGTTTTCTTCATTGTATTTTTTATTAATCGATTAAATTTGAATTGTTTCTTTCTTTCTCATGCTTTCTCATGCCGGGAAAGTGCTCGATGCAGCTGGCATTTCCCTGGGCAATCGGAGATGCCGACGGCCTTATTGCTCGGGGGCGAACATGGGATCCCAGGCGGGCAGCATCTCGGGCTTCTGCTGCAGCATGGCTTTGATGCGGGCGGGGATGTATTGATCTTCCAGCACTACGCGGAACATATATTCGTTGAACCACAGGTTGCTCATGATGAGGAAGCCGTTGTGTCCATAGGTGGGTCCCCAGCTGTTTTCCACCATCCATTTGAGGGGTTGCCCGCTGGCATCCAGGTCCACGGCACAGAGCGTCATGGCATGGCTGCTACCGCTGGCGAAGGTGCGTACACGCTGTTCCTTGTTCATGCCGAATGTGGTGCCGAAGAGGCTCTCGTAGTCGTAGTTGGCAGGGTCCATGTAGCCTTTGCCGCGGTCTAGGCACTTGGCGACGTCGCAGGAGAAGTACATCATGGTGCTGTCCTTGATGCTGGCGATGCACATAGGAGCGATGTCTTCCATGGGCAGGTTCAGGTAACGCCAGTTGTCGCCGTCGTACACGTGCCGGTCGTACTGTATCTCATAGGTCTTATAGTAGGGACGCGTGGGGTCGTTCATTATCATGTAGTAGTGGCTGAAGTCTGTCTTGGCGTATTTTTCGTAGAAGCTGATGGGAGTGTAGGTGGCTGTGGATACTGCTTCGCCTTTGGCGTTGCGTTCCGTCCATGTGAAGGTGGTGGGAGGCATGCCGTAGGCCATCACCAGCATGCGGTAGATAGTGCTTAGCATTTCTGTCTTCCTGGTATTGAGGTCTTCGGCCTTCGTGCCTTTCCTGACGGCAAGTTCGCGTAGCTGCAGCCCGTCTTCGCGCAGTTTCAGGGTGATGAGGCTGCTGATGCTGCTAGTGTTATCGCTGCTGTAGGTCTCGGGCATAACATCTGCTGGCACCAGCCCGTATTTGTCTACGAGGTTGGCTACCCCTGTAAACTGTCCGCCGTCGCTGAGGGGATTTTTGAAGAGCCATTCCACCTCTTTGTCGGTGAAGTCCTTTTTGTAGGTGTCGATGACGGCCTGCAGGAAGAGGTTGCTCTTTTCCAGTTGGTCGTAGAAGAAGAGGTATGCCTGGCTGAACTGGAAGTCGGCGGGCAGGTTGTGCTGGCGGATGGTTTTGTTGCGCATCACGTTGAGCCCCGTGAACAGCCAGCAGCGTCCGCTGCTTTTCTGGTTTGTCACTGCTTTGCTGACGACTTGGTTGCTGAAGTGGGAGTCGAAGGTGTTGTTCCGGTGGTTTACTGCCATCTCGCTGGGGCTGTTGCCAGCCAGGATGTTGGCGAGTGCTTTGTTGCTGGGGGTAGTGTCGAAACTCTTGCTGATAGCCTGCATCATTTCGGGGCTGATGCCGCCGGGAGTGGTCTTTTGCGCTAAGGCATGCGTGGCCATCAATGCCGTTGCTGCAACGAGGGTACAAAATCTTAATCTCATATTTTGTGTATTTCTTTTTATAATTAATATTCAGCGTGATAAGAACGTTTCTCTGCCTCTTAATGAACTGATTTGCGGCTGCAAAGTTACACAAAATAAATGAATTGACAATAAAAAAGTGATAATGATGTTTTTTATCGAAACGGTTCGATGTCTTTCCCCGGCGGTTAGCCTTTTTGGTACCTGTTGATGCGCCTGAGGATGTTCCATCGCATGTAGAGTCCGTAGGCATAGTCGCTTTTGTGGCGGTCAAGGTCGTAGTAGAGTTGTATGTCCACCCCTGCTGCCAGTCCTTTGTAGCGGTGTTCCAGGCGTGTATCCAGGGTGAGCATGCTGCGCTTGGGGAAGGTGGCATCCGAAGTCCAGCAGGCCGACTGGTAGAGGTAGCTGCCGCGAGAGGAGAGGTATTGGTGTCCGTGCCAGTAGCCTAATGCTGCACTAAGGTAGGTGTAGTGCTCTCTGGGTTTCGTGAGGTCGGGATGCTGGGGGGCGAGAACTTTTGTGCTGTGGAACAGGGGACGCTCCCAGCTCAGCTGGGGATGCATGCCCCAGCCGTTCTGAAAGGGGTGGTGGTACACGCCGACGCTGTCGTTTGCCATGTCGGCTCCCGAGATGTCCCTGAAATAGAAGAAGGGGAGGTAGAGGCTCCAGGTGCTGTAAGTGAGGCCTTGTTGTGCATGCCTGGGAGTGCCTGTAAGAGTGAGACGCAGGCCGGCATGGAAGTTGAGTAGGCTCTCGTTGTTTGTGTCCATCAAGCTGAACTGCCCTCCGCGGTGTGCCACTATCGCGGTGATGGGTATAGAGATTCCTAAGCGGCTCGGCGGAGCGAGGCTGTCTGTTTCCCGACGTGTGCCGGACGATGCGTGGAGCAACCCGTTCTGCTTCAGCATGAACTCGTGCCTTGTGGCTATGGTGAAGCGTTCCTGGTCGTGAGTCCAGGGATTCAAGTAATGCTCCCAGTCTATCCAGGTGTCGCTTTTCCAGCGATTTGTGGAGGTGAGGACCTGCACTCCTGCCTCGGGATGGTAGAAATAGCTGAAGTAGTTGCGCTCGCGGTCGTAGAGGGGGTCTTCTAATCCGTGTTCCGCGCCTCCGTAGATGTTGCCCAGTACAATGCGCACCCATGCTGTGGGTTCGTATTCCATGCGGTAAAAAGGAAACAGATGGATGATGCTGTCGCTGCCTACGATGTTGTCGAACTGTAGTCCGCCCGTGAAGCGTGCACGGTCGTTGATGGTGTAGGAGAGGGTGGGGGTGAGGCGGCAGTTGATGGAGGTGAAGCCTACTGTGTAGGGCATCATGTATTCTGCGTTGCGTAGGAACGAAAGCACGTCCATTTCGAAACCGAGTTGGTGCGGAATGCCGTAACCGTGTCCAACGTCGAAATGATGGAAACGGTCCGCGAAGAATGTTTGTGCAGTCGCTTGTGTGCAGAAGAGTGCAGCTGTGCCGAGAATGAATGCTGCGGTACGAGCAGCCAGCCTTGCTGCAGTGATGCTCTTCGTTTGTTGCGCAGGGTATTGTGTGTTCATGAGATGCAAAAGGTTAAAAAGAAGCCGGAGGTGCTGCTGTAAGCCTCCGGCCTGAAGGTTATTGCTGTGTGGCCTAATTGACGTGACGCTATATGGGCGTAGGTAGGTGTTAGCGCTGTCTCCTGGTTGCCATTGCGGCTTCCACTGCTGCTTCTAATTCCAGTCCACGCAGGTCGCGTCCTATGATGGTCCCATTGGCATCCACCAGTATGATGAGGGGTATGCTGTTGAATCCATACGTCTCGCTCGGATGGCCTTCGGCGAGCATCACAGGGTAATCGATGTTCATAGTTTGGTATGCCGTGGCCATCGCTTCGGCATCTTCGTCGACACTGACACCAACCACTACGAGGCCTTTGCCCTTATATTTCTTGTAGAGTGGCAGCAGTGTCTCCTTGATTTCTCTGCGGCAGGGCATGCACCAGGATGCCCAGAAGTCGATGATAGCCACTTTGCCGTCTATCACCTCTTTCAGGTGGCTGGCATCGGTGGCTACAAAGCCATTCTTGCTGTCCTTGGAGTATAGGTGTCCCCTGAGGTCCACGTAGTGATGTCCCACGGAAGTCTTCTCGATGTTGTGCAGACGTTCCATTAGTTTCACATTGGGTTCGTATTGCACCACAACGGGACTGGCGGTGTTCAGCAGGCTGTCGGCTTCTTTCCAGCCCATCTCCGTGCCCTCTGCCAGGCGGTTGAAGGCGTAGGCTCCCAGCACGTTGTCTGAGTTGTCCCCGAACAGTTTTGCCGTGGCATCGATGAAGTGGTTCAGGTAGGCCATTTTGAGACTGTCGTATGTTGGCATTAGCGCAGTCTGTG
>CAMURW010000161.1 GCA_947097635.1 uncultured Bacteroidales bacterium | reverse complement strand
CGAACAGGTCGCGGAAGTCGGTGGCCTTCAGCTCGTCTATGGCTTCGTTCAGTATCTTGTGGTAGGTCTCGTAGCCTATGTCGCTGATAAAGCCGCTCTGTTCCGCTCCCAGTACGTTGCCCGCGCCTCTTATGTCCAGGTCGCGCATGGCAATGTTGAAACCGCTGCCTATGGTGCTGAACTCGCTGATGGCGCGCAGGCGTTTTTGTGCGTCGGGAGTGAGGCCGTGAAAACTGGGCACCATCATGTAGCAGAATGCTTTCTTGTTGCTGCGTCCTACGCGTCCGCGCATCTGGTGTAGGTCGGCGAGGCCGATTTGCTGTGCGTTGTTTATTATGATGGTGTTGGCGTTGGGGATGTCCAGGCCGTTCTCTATGATGGCCGTGGCCACCAGCACGTCCACTTCACCGTCCAGAAACTTCATCAGCGTGGTCTCCACCACTTTGCCGTCCATTTGTCCGTGGGCTATCGCCACTGTGGCATCGGGCACCAGCCGCTGCACCAGTCCCGCCATATCTGGCAGGTTCTCCACGCGGTTGCTCACGAAGAAGGCTTGTCCTTCCCTGCCCAACTCGAAGTTGATGGCATCGCGTATCACCTCTTCGCTGAAGTCGCACAGTTCCGTCTCTATGGGCTGGCGGTTGGGAGGCGGTGTCTGCATCACGCTGAGGTCGCGCGCGCCCATTAGGCTGAACTGCAACGTTCGCGGGATGGGGGTGGCGGTGAGGGTGAGGCAGTCCACGTTCACTTTCATCTGGCGCAACTTTTCTTTCGCGCTAACGCCGAATTTCTGCTCCTCGTCCACTATCAGCAGCCCCAGGTCTTTGAACACTACGCCCTTGCCGGTTAGCGCGTGGGTGCCTATTACGATGTCTAGTTTGCCGCTCTTGAGATCTGCTAGTATCTTGTTCTTCTCCTTGGTGGTGCGGAAGCGGTTCAGGTAGTCTATGTTCACTGGCAGGTCTTGCAGTCGCTCGCTGAAGGTGTTGTAGTGCTGGAAGGCCAGTATGGTGCTGGGCACCAGCACGGCTACCTGCTTATTGTCGCACACCGCTTTGAAGGCGGCGCGTATGGCCACTTCCGTCTTGCCGAAGCCCACGTCGCCGCACACCAGGCGATCCATCGGCGCGCGGTCTTCCATGTCCTGCTTCACGTCCTGTGTCGCCTTCAGCTGGTCGGGGGTGTCGTCGTAGATGAAGGAGACCTCCAGTTCGTTCTGCAAGTAGGTGTCGGCGCTGTAGGAGAAACCATGACTTGCTTTGCGTTGCGCATACAGCCTTATGAGGTCCTTGGCTATGTCCTTGACGTGCTTCTTGGTATTGTTCTTTAGCGTCTGCCAGGTGTTGCTTCCCAGGCGGTTCAGCACGGGTGCCGTGCCTTCCTGCCCCACATAGCGGCTTATCTTGTTTAGGCCGTGTATGCTCATGTATAGCACCTCGTTGTTCTTGTACACCAGGCGTATCACCTCCTGCTCCTTGCCACTGTTCTCTATCTTCTCCAGTCCCGCGAAGCGTCCAATGCCGTAGTCTATGTGGGTTACGTAGTCGCCGGGTTTCAACTCCATCAGTTCCTTTACGGTCAGTGCCTCGCGGTTCTGCTCCAGGTTGCGGATGGTATATTTGTGGTAGCGCTCGAATATCTCGTGGTCGGTGTACACCAGAATGCGGCTTAGGTGGTCTACGTAACCACTGTGCAGCGAGAAAGGCAGCCACCCTATCTCTTTGCGGCGTGGCAGTCCTTCGCCGTCCTGTGTGGGAAACTCGGCGAATATCTTTTCCAGACGCTTGCGCTGCTGCTGGTTGGTCACGCTTATCAGGCAGCGGTAGTCCTGCTCCAAATAGGTGGTGAGGCTGTTTATCAGCAGGTCGAACTGTTTGTGGAACATAGGCTGGTGTTCCGAGTTTGTTTCCATCTGCTGGCGACGGTCGTCCTTGTTTTTGGCGGTGAAGTAGGGCGTGCTGCCCATTTCCACCACTTTGCAGCGCAATAGTTCGTGCAGGAAGTCATTGGCACTGCTGTACAGCTGTTCCAATGCCGGGGGCTTCACTGTGCTTTCCTTCTGTGCTTTCTCGTGTTCCTGTCGTGCCTCGTTGTATATGCGGTCCAGGGCATCCACCACGAAGGGCATCCCTTCGCACCACACCATGTCGTCGTCGCCGTAGTAATGCAGCAGGTTCACCTTCTCCTCTACAGTGTGTTGCACGTCGTGGTGCTGTTGCAGGTTGGGGATGATGGCAATCTTGTCGTATGGCTTCAGCGACAGCTGACTCACGCAGTCGAAGGTGCGTAGCGAATCCACCTGGTCGTCGACGAATTCTATGCGGTAAGGGTGGTCGTTGGCGAAGGAGAAGACATCGATGATGCCCCCTCTCACCGCGTATTGACCAGGTTCCACTACGAAGTCCACGCGTTCGAAGTCGTAGTCCTGCAGTACGCCGATGATGAAGTCCATGTCCACCTTGGTGCCTTGGGCCACCTGCAGCGTTTTCTGCGTCAGCGTGCGGCTGCTTATCACGCGCTCCGCCAGCGCCTCGGGGTAGGTTACCACTATCAGGCTTCGGCCGCTGTTCAACTGCTTCACCACCTCGCCGCGCATCATGATGTTGGCGTTGTCGGTGCTGTCGTCCACCTGGTGCAACTTGCGGTAGGTGGTGGGAAACAGGAACACGCGCTTACGCTCCACCTCGTTGGCGCTGTCTTCCAGCAGCGTCTCCAGATCGTTATGCAGATAGTAGGCCTCCTCCTTGCTACTGGTGATTACCAAGTGGTTGCGATGGCCCAGCATCGTCGCGGCGGTGGCGCACACCACGGCATCCAGGCTGCCAGTTACGCCTTTCACATACAGGCGCAGGTTGCCACTGGTACTGACGGGCTTGCTGGGCGCGAAGGGCTTTCGGGTAATGGCGGAGGAATTCGGAACATCGGTTTCCGAGGATTTCAGGGTGTCCACAAGATGCGTTAGAAGTGGCGTATCCTTATATAAATCAATCAATAACATACTTCTCAGTGCCTTTCTTTATACAACGAAATGGGGTTGCAAAAATACTAAATTTTTCTTTCCTGCGTTAGTAATGCACGATGTGCATCGCAATACCCCTTCCGTGAGTGGGCATGCTGCCATCCGTATGAATAACATAGCGAAAAATTTTAATATGGACAAAATTTCGATACTGTGGGCCGACGACGAGATAGACTTGCTGAAGCCGCACATTCTTTTTCTCGAGGACAAGGGCTACGATGTCACCCCCGTTACCAGCGGCGACGAAGCACTGGACGCGTTGGCCGAACACCCTTACGACATTATCTTCCTGGACGAAAACATGCCTGGCATCAGCGGGCTGGACGCGCTGCAGGAAATCAAGAAGAGCTACCCCTTGGTGCCTGTGGTTATGATTACCAAGAGCGAAGAGGAACACATCATGGAAGAGGCGCTGGGAGGCAAAATCAGCGACTACCTCATCAAGCCCGTAAACCCCAACCAGATACTGCTGAGCGTGAAGAAGCACACCGAGGGACGCCGCCTCATCAGCGAGAAGAGCACGCACGAGTACCAGCAGCAGTTCCGCGACATCAGCATGCAGCTTAACGAGAACCTCAGCGCCACGGACTGGATAGAACTATACCGCCAACTCGTATACTGGGATCTGGAACTCGCCGAGACCGACGACCACGACATCCATTCCATCTTCCTTAGCCAAAAGGTGGAGGCCGACCAGCAGTTCTGTCGTTTCTTTGAGCGTAACTACCAAGACTGGCTCAGCGGCAAGAAGGAGAAGCCCCTGATGAGCCACACCGTGCTGCGCGAAAAGCTCTTTCCTCTGCTGGAAGACGACCGTCCCACCTTCCTCATCGTCATCGACAACTTTCGCTACGACCAGTGGCGCTACCTCATGCCCACCGTGGAGCAGCACCTGCACACCGAGAGCGACAATATCTTTTACAGCATCCTGCCCACCACCACACAGTATGCCCGCAACGCCATGTTCGCCGGCCTCATGCCCGCCACCATCCGCGAGAAATACCGCCACTACTGGGTCGACGAGGACGAGGACGGCCACAAGAACGACCACGAGGACGACCTGCTGGACGAGAACCTGCGCCGCCACGGCTACAACATCAGGCACAGCTACTACAAGGTGCTCAACGCCAGTTATGGACGCAAGGTGATAGACAACCTGCCAAACCTCATGCAGAACAAACTCAACGTGGTGGTCTACAATTTCATAGACATGCTCAGCCACGCCCGCACGGACAGCAACGTCGTGCGCGAGCTTGCCAACGACGAGCGTGCCTATCGCAGCGTCACCCTCTCTTGGCTGGAACATTCGCCGCTGTTGGAGCTGCTGCAGCAACTTGGCGAGCAGGACGTCAACGTCGTCATCACCACGGATCACGGCAGCGTGCGCGTAGGCAACCCCGTGCGCGTCAAAGGAGACAGGGACGTAAGCGTCAACCTGCGCTACAAGACTGGACGCTTGCTGGACTTCAATCCCCGCGATGTCTACGACGTCAAG
>CAMURW010000160.1 GCA_947097635.1 uncultured Bacteroidales bacterium | reverse complement strand
GGCGAGGCCATACCTCCGGTAACGCTGGTGTATTGGGCATTTCGCTGCATGGTGGGCTGCGGCACACTGCTGCTGCTCGTCATCTTGCTGGCACTGTGGTTTACGTGGCGCGAACAGAGGCTCACCAAACTGGGCAACCTGAAGAAGGCTCGTCGTCACCACCTCGCAGACAAACGTTGGCTGCTTACCTTCTGCATCATAAGCGTACCGCTGGTGTACCTGTGCGGACAGGCGGGATGGATAGTGGCGGAAGTGGGACGCCAGCCCTGGGCGATACAAGACCTGCTGCCAGTTGGCAAAGCGATGTCCAGCCTCAGCGTAGGAGCTGTGAGGAGCACCGTCTTCGTGTTTCTGGCGGTATTTGCTTTCTTCCTGATAGCGGAAATCAAGATTATGTTCAACGCCATCAAGGACGGCCCTAAAGTAGAAGAATAACAAACCACGAAATCTTTATCATTATGACATACCAATTTCTTCAGCACTACTGGTTTGTAGTCATTTCCATATTGGGCGGCCTGCTGGTGTTCCTAATGTTCGTCCAGGGTGCCAACACCCAGCTCATCGGCAAGGGACTGAGTGACATGCAGCGTCGTATGGTTGTGAACAGCACGGGCCGCAAGTGGGAGCTTGCCTTTACCTGCCTGGTCACGTTCGGAGGTGCTTTCTTCGCCAGCTTCCCGCTGTTCTACAGCACCAGCTTCGGAGGTGCCTATTGGGTGTGGATACTCATTCTCATCACCTTCGTATTCCAAGCAGTGAGCTACGAGTTTCAGCACAAACGCGGCAACATTCTGGGCAGCAGGACATTTCAATGGTTTCTCATTATCAATGGATTGCTGGCACCGTTACTGATAGGCACTGCTGTGGGCACTTTCTTTACTGGCAGCCACTTCACAGTGAATCGCCTGGCAGTGGTCAATGGTGCCAACCCTGTCGTCAGCGTGTGGGGATCCTGCTGGCATGGCGTGGAGGCAATATGCTCGCCTGCTTTGGTACTGGGACTTACGGTGATGTTTCTCGATATGTGCCTCGGGGCGCTGTATATAATGAACAATGTGGACGATATTGCCACCATAGACCGTATGCGCAAGAGTATGCGCTGGCAGAGCCTGCTGTTCCTGCTATGCCTGGTGGTGTGGCTGAAGCTGCTCTTCACTATGCAAGGCTACAATGTGGCGGCAGACAGCACTGTGTCGCTGGTGGCAGGGAAATACTGGCACAACCTCATGGCTATGCCGCTAACGCTGATAATGATGCTCGTAGGCGTGGTGCTGATAGTGTGGGGGCTGTGCTTGGGACTGTTCAGCAAGAGCGTGAAAGGCATCTGGCCTGCCGGACTCGGAACGGTGCTGGTGGTAGTAGCCCACTTTGCTCTTGCCGGATTCAATGGCACAGCCTATTACCCCTCTTCCAGCGACCTGCAAAGTTCGCTGACGATAGCCGACAGTTCGTCCTGTTTCTTCACCCTCAAAACAATGTTCTTCGTCTCCCTCCTCGTGCCCTTCGTGATTGCTTACATCGCCTATGCTTGGCGGCAGATGGACAAGAAGCCCATCACCCCCGGCGAGATGCAGGAAGATGGCAACAAATATTGATACAGTAATAAAATAAACTCCGAATAGTGTCGAGAAGTGAGAAACGCCCATCGTCTTTTTCACTTCTCGTTTTTCTTACTTCTTCAACGGCTGACGGAAGGTACATCCATTGTGCCATTCAGAGCATCCCAAGGCTGTGTGGCCGCAGATAATGATGCCTTTGCCACAGAGGGGGCACGTGTCGCCTTCCTTTACCATAGGTGTCGCCGTCTTATTCTCGCTCGGCTTCTTAGCATCGGTTTTCTTGACACGCGGCTTGCGAGGAGACTTGGATTTCATACTTTTAGTTTTCTTTCCGCTTTCTTCCTCCTGAAGAGGAGCGACCGGGGCACTCGGAAAGCCGAAGGCAATATTTTTCGAAGAACGGGGACTCGTGCCAGAGGGTGGCGCTGCTGCCACGGACACACGCTGTTTGCTGTTGTCTGCCATCACATCCTGTACCAGCTGTGACACCATCTGTTTCAGATCCTCGATGAACTGGGCGGCATCATACTCACGTGCCTCTATCTCACGCAGTTTCTTCTCCCACTGCCCCGTCAGTTCGGCACTCTTCAGTAGTTCTTCATGTATCACACCTATCAGATCCACTCCCGTTGCAGTGGCTGTCAGGCTCTTGCGTTGCTTCACGATATACCCCCTTTTGAAGAGGGTCTCTATGATGGCTGCGCGTGTGCTGGGACGTCCTATGCCGTTCTCCTTCAACGCGTCACGCAGATCGTCGCTGTCCACCATCTTGCCTGCCGTCTCCATGGCACGCAGCAAGGTTGCCTCGGTGTAAGGTTTTGGAGGGGCGGTCCACTTCTCTGTAAGCGTGGGGTTGTGAGGTCCCTTCTCCCCCTTCCTGAAGTCGGGCAGCACTTTCTCTTCGTTTTCGTTATCGTCCTCGTTTCCAATATCGTTTATATTGTTCAATTCAGCACTGGATGAAGCATGTTTCTTCTCAAGCACTACCCTCCAGCCGGCATCCAGTATCTGCTTCCCAGTGGCACGGAACTTCAGCTTCTCCACGCAGCCGTCCACAGTGGTGGTCGATACCTTGCAGTCGGGATAGAAAGCAGCAATAAAACGCCGTGCCACAAGATCATACACCAGCTTCTCCTCCCTGCTCATGCTCACCGTGGTTGGGTTCACCCCTGTGGGAATGATGGCATGGTGGTCGGTCACCTTGCTGCTGTCAAACACCTTCTTGCTCTTGGGCAGTTTGCTTTGAAGTAACACTTGAATGTAATGGGCATAGGGGGCCATTCCATGAAGTATTTTCGGACACTTTGGATAAATGTCGTCACTAAGGTATGTGGTGTCCACGCGGGGGTAGGTTGTCACCTTTTTCTCGTAGAGGCTCTGTATGTATTTCAACGTGTCGTCGGCACTGAAGCTGTACTTTTTGTTGCACTCCACCTGCAGCGACGTAAGGTCGAAAAGGCGCGGTGCCGTCTCACTGCCGTTCTTGCGTCCTATCCCTGTCACCTCGAACTCTTTGCCATCTATTGTGGCCAATGCCTTCTCGCCCTCTTCGCGGCTGGAGAAGCGTGACTTAGGCATCGTTTTCCTGGCCACGCCGTTGTCGTCGCTCTCCCTGCCATCACCGTCCACCGCCTCCTCTTTATCTTCTTCCGCACTGCGCAGGCTGAAAAGCGTGCCGCGGTACACCGTTGCCAACACGAAATATTGTTCGGGCTTGAAATTTTCTATCTCCTGCTGACGTTTCACTATCATCGCCAACGTGGGAGTTTGCACGCGTCCTATGGATAACACCTGCGGACATCCGTTTCTCTGGTTGCTGGGAGGCCGGTATTTCAGGGTGTAGAGGCGTGTGGCGTTCATGCCTAGGAGCCAGTCGCCGATGGCACGGCACAGCCCCGCCTGATACAGCGAGGTGTAGGCACTCTGCGGCTTCAGTGTGCTAAAGCCCTCGCGTATGCTTTCCTCCGTGAGGCTAGAGATCCACAGGCGCTGCACGGGACAGGTGGCCTGGGCTTTCTGCATCACCCAGCGTTGTATCAGTTCACCCTCTTGCCCGGCATCGCCGCAGTTGATAATGCCGTCCGCAGCCTGCATCAGCGTTTCTATTACATGAAACTGACGGGCATAGACCTTGTTGCCTGGTATCAGTTTGATGCCGAAACGGGGCGGTATCATGGGCAGGCGCGACAGGCTCCAGCTCTTCCATGCAGGGGTGTAGTCTTCGGGCTCTTTCAGGCAGCACAGGTGTCCGAATGTCCAGGTCACCTGATATCCGTTACCTTCCATGTAGCCATCGTGCGAGATATTGGCGCCCAGCACACGGGCGATGTCCTTAGCCACAGAGGGTTTTTCCGCGATACAAACAATCATGATTAATGTTCAGGCCTCATTTCATAAGATACATCTGCGCCCAGTCGTCCAGCACGGTGGTGCCTACGGTCTCCAGACCCAGTTGGCGGGCCATCTTCTCCAGGTCGGGGATATCGGCCTCGTAGAAGCCGCTGAGCAGCAGCGTGCTGTCCGCCTTCATTACCGTTACGTAGGCAGCCATGTCGTGCAGCAGGATGTTGCGGTTGATGTTGGCGAGCACCAAGTCGTAGGTGGGCATGGAGGGCAGCGAGGCGGCATCGCCCAACCGACATTCTATCGTGTCCCCGCAGTGGTTCGTAGCCACG
The DNA here is from genome assembly GCA_947097635.1 of uncultured Bacteroidales bacterium. GTDB lineage: Bacteria > Bacteroidota > Bacteroidia > Bacteroidales > P3 > Colimorpha. The sequence continues at coordinate 292 of CAMURW010000160.1, read as the reverse complement.
TTCTCCTGCGCGTTGCGGTAGGCCCATTCGTCCACATCCACGGCATTCACTTTCGCTGCTCCCATCTTGGCGCACAATATGGCCAGCACGGCGGTGCCGCAGCCCATGTCCAGCACGCACGTTCCTCGCAATGCCTCGTCCATGTCCATTATCTGGCTGAGCATAAGGCTTGTAGTGGCATGGTGGGCAGTGCCGAAGGCCATCTTGGGATCTACTATGATATCGTATGTCGCCTCTGGCATGGCAGGATGGAAGGGTGCTCGCACACAGCAGCTTTTGGAATAACCTTCCA
>CAMURW010000159.1 GCA_947097635.1 uncultured Bacteroidales bacterium | reverse complement strand
GAGCGCGATGCGCACTACGAAAGCCCAGAGGCCATAGCCAGTCTCTTTTTTGCTATAAAAATGCAGTTTCATAATGATGAATTTGGGCTGCAAAAGTACTAAGAAATGTGGAACTGCAAGTAAAAAAAGCACAACAGGTGCAAATTTACATTCTCTCGGCACTAGCACCGTGGCCGCGCTTGCGAGCATTTCAGTTCGGAAACGGTGCAGGAATGATGCCGAGGCGATGCCGAAGCGGTTTATGAGAGGGTGATGGGGATGTGCAAATGCCTGAAAATTAGTTTGTGCGCAGACCGTGGGTCGGGCATGGGTCGGGCATGGGTCGAGCCTGGGTCGGAACTTTCCGACCCAGGCTCGGGGCAAGCGAGACGGGGGTACGCTGCGAGGTGTACCGAAAGCGGTGGGCACTGGTACCCTTCCAGATTCCCAGCAGTTTTTGTTCATAATTATAGGCAAAACACCCTTGCATGGGGGCATGAACGGGGTTTGTTCGGGACATGAATGGAAGATGCCGCTGCTTCGGCAATGCCATGCCCTCTCCTGCCACCTTGCGAAGATGGGACTTGCGTGCTTTTGCCAGGCAGGCGAAATATGGCGTTTGGCGTTGCAATCCGAGCAGGAGACGGCAAATTTGTGGTGCTACGGCACAATATGCAGTAGCCTTTGTCGTTACCCTTTTATTCTTGGATACCATCTCAACGCAAACAATATCTTTTCCTATGCAATATTACTACATCGAAAACATATTGGGAGACTTGCTTACGTTGCCCGGCGAGGAGAGCAAACATATAGTGCGGGTGATGCGCATGCGAGAGGGCGACGAACTGATGCTTGTGGACGGCCGCGGTACTTTGTGTCGTGCCAGCATCGTGGCTGCCGACCCGCACAGTTGCGAGGTGCGGGTGACGGAACGCCGCGAACAGTGGCAACCGCATCCCTTTCGGCTGCATGTGGCCATGGCTCCTACCAGGAACATGGCACGTATGGAGTGGTTTGCGGAGAAAGCTACGGAAGTGGGCATCGATGTCGTGTCGCCAGTGCTGTGCGACCATTCCGAGCGCGTGCACGTCAACGAGGAGCGGCTGAACAAGATTGTGGTGAGCGCCATGAAGCAGTCGCAGAGGGCCTACAAGCCCTTGGTGATGCCCTTCTCGCCGCTGGACCAGTTGATTATAGACAGCGACCATGCCTTCGACGACTACGCCGCATTCCTGGCGGGCGACCTAGCCAGGAAAGAGGCTTCGGCATCGCGTCCGCTGCAGAAATTCATCTGCTATTGCAACGGCGACGACCGCATGCCACTGCAGCAGGTGTATCACAAGGGCAGCGACGTGGTTATCTTGATAGGCCCCGAAGGTGACTTCAGCGACAGTGAGTTGCAGCTGGCGCGGCGTTATGGCTTCCAGCCCGTCACCCTTGGGGACACACGGCTGCGCACCGAAACCGCCGCGCTGGCTGCGACATTCTATCTTAACTTCTTAAACGAATGAACAGGGATTTTTTTGTTCGGCACACGCATTTAGGATATTGAAAGATCCCTCTAGTAAATTCATGTGCATTGTAGGGGCAGATAATTATTTGCCGAAGGGAATACACTCATTATCCATTGGACGAATAAATTCCCGTTCCTATAGAGGGGTCATTCAATGCGCTTCCCTATTAAATCATTCTCCATCGCCTCGGTGATGCGGATGGGGTAGAAGTGACCGATTTTCAAGGACGGTGTGCCAGTGACGGGGATCAGCACCTCATCGTCTACTTCGGGGCTGTCGTATTGCGTGCGACCCACGTAATAGTCGCCTTCCCGGCGGTCCACCAGCACCTCGAAGGTCTTTCCTACTTTGGTCTCGTTTTTTGTCAGCGAAATCTGCTCCTGCACGGCCATCAGTTCGCTCAGGCGACGCTGCTTCTCTTCTTCGGGCACATCGTCAGTAAGGGCGGCAGATGGCGTTCCTTCTTCCGGAGAGTAGGCGAATACGCCCATGCGGTCGAAGCGTGCCTCCTTTACAAACTGTTTCAGCTCCTGAAACTCCTCTTCCGTTTCGCCGGGGTAGCCAACGATGAAGGTAGTGCGTATGGCCGCTTGCGGCAGCACCTCGCGAACGTGCCGTAGCAGCCACAGCGTGCCTTCGCGGCCTATGCCGCGCTGCATGCTGCGGAGGATGCGGTCGTTGATATGCTGGAGAGGCATGTCGATATAGTTGCAGATGTTGTCGTGGTTGCGCATCGCCTGCATGGCATCCAAGGGAAAGTCCGTGGGGTAGGTATAGTGCAGGCGTATCCAGTGTGCGCCGCTTTCCGTGGCCAGACGTTTCAGCAGCGTGCCCAGTATGCGGCGGCCGTAGAGGTCCACGCCGTAGTAGGTGGTGTCCTGTGCTATCAATATGAGTTCCTGCACGCCCTGCTGCACCAGTTGCCTGGCTTCCTGCACCAATTCCTCCAAGGGACGGCTGACGAAGGCCCCTCGGATGCCAGGGATGGCGCAATAGGAACACTGGCGGTTGCAGCCTTCTGCAATCTTAAGGAAGGCATAGTGGCAAGGGGTGGAGAGCATGCGTTCCGCCTGGAAAGGTAGTGTGTATTTCGTTGTACGGCGCGAGTCAGCGTGCTGCGACTCACCGCCGTGCTGCATATGTATTAACGAAGTTATCAGCTCGTCCCATTGATGCACTCCATAGAATGCGTCAATTTCGGGAATTTCTTGCTGCAGTTCCTTCTGGTAGCGCTGTATAAGGCAACCCACGGCAATGAGACGGCGGTTCTTGCGGCCGTGGCGTTTTATTTCCGCCTGCATCAGCAACGTGTTTACGCTTTCTTCCTTGGCATCGCCGATAAACCCGCAGGTGTTCACAATGGTGACATCGCAGTCCTGTCGGCTGCGGTCGAAATAGAGCTGGCAGCCCGCTCTCCTGAGGTGTCCCGCTATGTTCTCGCTGTCTACAACGTTTTTGCTGCAGCCTAGCGTGATGATGTTTATCTTCATGTCCTACTTCTCAAAGAGGCTGTCCACGAAGGCATCGGCGTTGAACACCTGCAGGTCTGTCATCTGTTCGCCTAGGCCGATGTAGCGCACGGGTATCTTGAACTGGTCGCTGATGCCAATGATGATGCCGCCTTTGGCTGTGCCGTCCAGTTTGGTGAGCGCCAGCGCGTTCACGTCCGTGGCGGCGGTGAACTGCCGTGCTTGCTCCATGGCATTCTGACCTGTGCTGGCATCCAGCACCAGCAGCACTTCGTTAGGGGCTTCCGGCATCAGTTTCTGCATCACCTTCTTGATCTTCGTAAGTTCGTTCATCAGGCCGATTTTGTTGTGCAGACGTCCGGCGGTGTCTATCAGCACCACGTCGGTGTCGTGCTTCAGTGCACTCTGTACGGTGTCGTAGGCCACACTGGCGGGGTCGGCGTTCATCCCCTGTTGCACGATGGGTACACCTACGCGGTCCGACCATATTTGCAGTTGGTCCACCGCCGCGGCGCGGAAAGTGTCACTGGCACCCAGCATCACTTTCTTGCCGGCAGCTTTGAACTGATATGCCAGTTTGCCGATGGTGGTAGTTTTGCCCACGCCGTTCACACCCACCACCAGTATCACGTAGGGTTTCCTGGGCAGGGGAGAGGAGAAGTCCTCGAACTCATCCTCGTGGTGCTGGTTCAGTAAGGTGCTTATTTCTGTCTTCAGAATGCCGTTCAGCTGATCCGTGCTCACGTATTTGTCGTGCTTCACGCGTTCTTCGATGTTGTGGATGATTTTCAAGGTGGTGTCTACGCCCACGTCGCTTTCCACCAGTGTCTCTTCCAGGCGGTCCAGCACCTCGTCGTCCACGGTGCTTTTGCCGAAGATGGACTTGGACAGGCGGCCAAAGAAGGACTCTTTGGTTTTGGCAAGACCCTTGTCTAAAGTCTCCTTTTTCTCTTTGTTAAAAAGTTTATTAAACAATCCCATAAGGTAACAAGTTTTAAAGGTGGACAAAAAAATACACGTTGATATTGCAAAAACAAAGATACACTTTTTTTTCTTAGTGGTGGCGTAGAACGAAAAAAAGAGCAGAATAATTAGAAAGGACGGGAACCTCCGACGTTGGCAGCCTCGTTTGCACGGGAGTCGGATGTGACGTTGACGGCATCGGCTCCCTGCACGGCATTCTGGTTTTTGTATTCCAGCCCTTTTTCGGGACGGCTGCAGTTGCTGACGTTCCTTTGTATGCTGTCCACGGCAGTGGCGCTGGTGGCTGTGCCGTTGTCCGGGATGAAGCGCCGATGCCAGTAAGGGAAGGCCTTGGCAAGTTCGCCGCTGTAGTAGAAGTCGAAGCCCACGGCACCGAATGTGTAGAGACGGCCGTCTACGTTGATGTGGCTGCCGCCGCAGCGTGGATTCGCTTTGGGCTGGCTTTGCGAGAATCCCACGTTGAAGAGGGTGAAGAGGATGTCTGGGCGGTCGCTGATGTCGTAGCCGGCACGGCGCCACTGCAGCATGGTTTGGTGCAGTATGCAGCCCGTGTAGATGTAGCTGTACAGGTGATTGCGGTAGTCC
>CAMURW010000158.1 GCA_947097635.1 uncultured Bacteroidales bacterium | reverse complement strand
TATAGACATCTCCGTCACGGTACCCAAAATGGTCGTTTTTTAAGAGTATTCCATCTTGTGAAAAAACAAGAATCTCACCGCTTTCGACCAACTCGTCACCACATGAAACATAAATGACATTTCCTCAGAAGGTCTCCGCGTTTATTCTCGCTCGTTCCTTGTTGGCATCGGTTGGTGTTTGCGGCTATGTTTTCATGGTAGCAATTCCTTTCCTGATTGTTGTCGGTTCTAACGGTATCCATCCAGGCTAACAGACAATAAGGCTATGGTGGATAATGAGTTTCTTGCGTTTCATGTTACTGATTTAGAGTGTTTAATGTGCTGTATGTCGTGCCATTCCCCGCTCTATCTCGTGATGCAAATATAAGCATTTATTTTCAATCAACGGAGAAAAAATGATTCTTTTTATTTTTTTTACGGTTATCCGTTCATTTTGAGGGAACGATGTGTCGGTGTAGGGACAGCATAAGTTTGCCCATGGTTCGGGGTACCTCGTGGGTACCTCTTGGTAGGCCAAGAGGTACCCACGAGGTACCCGCAGGCAAGGACGATGCACGATGTCGGCAAGGAAGAGGCGATCCGCAGAAACGACAAATATGAGATGTAGAGCCTCCCCCTGCCGCTTGTCTTCCGGCAAAGGGGGCTTTGGTGATTGGAACTGGGACGCTAGGCGGTGAGGCTGGCCGTGTCTTTGTGGAAGACGGGCACTGCGGTGCAGGTGTCTAATTGCAAGGCAAAGCGGATGTCGTTGCCGTAGTTCATGCGCTGCAGCCTGTGGTAATGGGTGGCTTTGCTTACGTAGTGGTAGAGGTCGCCTTTGGCCAGCAGCCACAGGTCCGCAGCCATCATGGCGGAGTCGTTGACCAGCGTCAGCGATTTCTCCACGGCCAGCAGTTTCTCTATCAGTGCACCTCCAAAGAGTGTGTCCTCGATGCAGGGGTCTCCTTTCCAGCCAGAGCATAGTATTACGATGTCTATGGGCATGGTGTTTCCGCTGGTCCATGCTTTGCCATGTTCTGCGTGGTAGTTTGCCTTGCCTGCCGCCGCCAACTTTTCCGCCAGCGCGGTGATGTTGGCGAAGCTGCCCAGCAGCAGGGTGTCGCTGTCCTTGGCCGCGAGTATGCTTACAGTGCCGTTCGTGGTGCTGAAGGCGATGCGTGCTCCTCTCAGGTCTTTGGTCATATATTCCGTGGGGGAGTTTCCCAATGTGGCACCCGGCATCTTTTTGGCGTTGCGTTCGCAGGCCACTTGGTAGCCACGTCTCAGGAAGTCGGGCAGTGGCTTCATGCTATCCAGTGGCACCACTTCCGCAGCTCCCACCTGGAAAGCGGTGCAGATGGCGGTGGTGGCGCGTAGCACGTCCACGGCAACGGTGATGTGGCGCTCTTGCAGAAGACGCCGTTCGTACAGCGAGGGGGTGAGAATGAGTTCTATGCGCATATCGGCAAATGTCTGTGTGCGGGAGTGCGTGACGTTCAAAAATGAAAAACGGCAGCTTGTAAGCCGGGTTCTGTACCCTGCTGGCAGGGCCTCTATCATCAATCTAGGGCTGCGGTTGCCCGCAGTCTCCATCAACCTACCCATCGGCAAAGGACGAGCCTGTCCTTGACTGCCGACCTATTTGGTCTTTCAGCCCATAAGGCTTGCCATACTGTGCGTCGCCGTCACAGCTCGTGAGCTCTTGCCTCGCGTTTGCACCCTTACCGGCAGGAGTGTGGAAGCACACGGCATGCGTGGGGGCTTTCCATGGTATGCCATCCTTTCGAGGATGGCAATGCCGGCGGTATATTTTCTGTGGCACTATCTGTGAGACGCCCCTTGGGGGGCGACTCCCTTCCCGTTAGGAAGTATGGTGGCTCGTGCTGCCCGGACTTTCCTCTCGCAACGCGTGTCGACGTGCTGCCAGCGATAGAGCGGCTGCCGTTTTTGAGTTTGCAAAATTACTACTTTTTCTTGATATGGAATAAAATTTCTTACGTTTCAGAAAAAACATGTATCTTTGCAAACTCGAAATCGGGCGTTCCGTAGCTCGTCGCAACGGTGCAAAAAGCAGTGGAAATGCCGATGAAGAAGTATCGTAGCATGTTAATAATTTCTTTACTATTGCCTACTATGAAAATGAGATTGCGTTATATGGGTATGCTGTTGGCTGGTACTCTCACTGCTGCGCTGAGTGGCTGTGTGGGTACGGAATATATGACCAACGACCCCACCATTTTGCTGAATTATCAGAAAGACCCCAACCCGGACAACCTTGCCGTGCTCTCCAGCACCTATCTCAACACCATCAACCAGAACCGCAAGGGTGGCAAGGTGCAGCCTGGGCTGTATTGCGACTACGCCGTCACCCTTTATTTGCTGGGCAAGCCCGACGCTGCTGAGAGCTGGTTCAACAAAGAGGTGGCCACGTTTCCTTACGCTGCCGAGTATGTGAAACAATTGCGCATGGATTTGGACGAGCGTTTCAATGGCGTGGATCCCAACCGCAACCGTCGTTACACCATCGACGATGTGAACAGCATGGACGAAATCGGCGTGCTGCGTCCCACGGAAAGCCGCGAAGCCAGCAAGCTGGCCACGGAGAGCTACCGCGAAGCCGAACGCGTGAGCCGCGATGCCGTGCGAGGCTTGGACAAACCCCTTACCAAGGCCGAGAAAAAGGCTTTGCGCAAAGAAAGCCGCGAAAACAAACGTCAGGCAAGAGCTGCCAGGGAAGAGAAGTTTTCCGCCCCCAACACCGAGCCCGGCCCTGGCTTGAATGCCGAGGATGCCGCCAAAGCCAAGGCTCGCATCGCCAAAGAGGAGGCGCGCAAGCAAAAGCACAGAGAGGCTGCGGAAGCACGTGCCGCCAAGAGAGCCGCCAAGAGAGCCGCCAGGGAAGAGCGCGACGCCGCCAAAGCCGCCGAGGAGGCCGAGAAAATGCGTCTGGACAGAGAGGCCAACACAAACGAGGTGATAGGCAGCCAAGAGAAGGCTGCCAAAAAGAAAGCCGCCGCCGATACAATAAATATGAAAGAGCAGGACGAGGTAAGCGCGAACAAAGCACGAAAGGAAAGTGCGCGCAAGGCCAAAGCCAGCAAGGAAGACGCCAAGGCCTTGGCAAAGTCCGAAAAATCATCCGCGAAGAAGCTAGCCAAGGAACAGGAGAGGCAAGAACGTGCCGAGGCCAAAGTCGCAGCCCAAGCCGCCAAGAAAGCCGAGAAGTCAAGGAAGAAGGATGCTTACAAACAGGTCCGTGAACAGGCGAAAGCGCACCATAAGGAAAGGACTAAGGCCAAGAGGGATAAGAAAGCGGGCAAGAACAAAAAGAGCAAAGAGAAAGAAATGGACGACAAGGCCTTCGAGGAGACCTTCGGCAATTAATATTGTAGTGAAGGATGTCTATATAATTTCAAAAAAAAGGATATATGAAGAAGTTCTTTTTACCCATCATCATATTTGTGGCAGGAGCCATGTGGCTGACCGGCTGCAAGAGCGAAGAAAAAGCGGTGTCCTACGAGACCGTATATGAGGAAAAACCGGTAATCCTCTACTGCGCCCCCTCCTTCGACAACTGCGAACGCCGTGCAGAGAAGTATCCCACTGACGTGGCGTACAACAACGAGGTAAACAGTGCCAATAAGTTCTTCTACGAAACGATGTCGTCGCCGCTTATCAAACATGGCTACTATGTAATAGGTCCCGTCGCCTCCGAGCAAATCGCCGCCAGCGAGCAGCGCTCACCAAAACAGCTCTTTTATGGCGACATAAAGAACTATGGCACCCTCTATGGCATTGACGCCGTCATTTTCACCACCATACATCGTTGGCGCGAAGAGAACGGCAAATGGATAGTATATATCGAGTATCTGATGCGCAGCACCAGGACCAATACCGATATGATGCACAAATGGGTGAAGGCTGTGAAGGCCGTACCGCTGAACCTCAAGAAAGACCCTGTCATCATGAAGAAGGACAAAGAGTATGCCGAGGCGATGGAGTTCGACAATGGCACCGCCCAGCGCTGTTTCTTGGTGGAAAAGGTGAACGACTACATCCTTCGCAACATTCCCATCAGCAGCACGCGTCGTCAGTTTGAGAGCGACGCGCACAAACCTGCCAGCAAGACCTACCTACAATACTCGTGGACAGAGCAAGGCAACGCCGATGTGCAGGAGATCACTTTAGAAGAGTTCGAGCAAGAAGCATTCTTGGACGATAAATAATTGCGTCGTATATTGCCATTGATAACTACTATATATATAGAACATAGAACAATGAAAAATGTTGTCTTATTGCTGCTGGCCTCAGTAGCACTGTCATGGGGTGCTATGGCATCCCCCGCCTATCCCGAACTGATTACTTTCAACCAGCCGCACAGCGAGTTGCAAGTCAATATCTTCCTGAAAGGCGACGAATATGTCCACTGGGCGGAGACAGAAGATGGTTACTCTCTCCTTCATGCCGATGATGGCACATTTGTTTTTGCCACCAAAGATGGGGACGGTAATATAGTGCCGTCTGCTTTCGTCGCCACAAATAAAGGCGAGCGCACGCTGCAAGTGGAG
>CAMURW010000157.1 GCA_947097635.1 uncultured Bacteroidales bacterium | reverse complement strand
GCCCCGTGTGGAGCAACTGCTGGCCATAGACGGCACCGAAGCCCTTATAGTGGCGACGGTCGATAATCATGTCCAGGCTGTCGTTTCGCACACCCAGGGTGGGCAGGCGGCGCGTGATAAAGGCCTGGTGCTTGACAGGATAGAGCTGCGCGTCGATGTCCAGCATGTCGGCGAACTTCTCGGCATTCCAGCCCATGGCGTTGACGAAGTGGTCGCACCGAAACTCGATGTACTGCTTGTCGTGCGTGCGTACCAAGGTGCGGAAGGTGCCGTCGCCCAGGCGTTCCACGCTCACCAGCTCGCAGTCTTCCATGAGGCGTCCACCATGCTGCTGCGCCACCATGCGGACGTATTCTATCGTGCGTCCCGGCGTGGCCTGCCAGCAGTCGTGGCTGACGAGGGCGTGGCTGTAGATATTGGTGTCCATGTTCCACAGGGGCGAGATTTCCTTGCGGAAGTCCTTCTTCTCTATCATATAGGCTTCGCTCCAGGCGCGTGAGGCGTCGAGGGCACGGTAAGTGGCATCGTCGTGCACCAGATTGACGTAACGCGTCATCTTAAAGTCGATGTTCTGCTTCTTCTGTATGTTGCGGAAGATTTCCAGGTTGTGCATGGCAATATCGCTGATGTCCGGATTGGAAAAGGCGGGTCGTCCTCCTCCTATGCAGCGCCACGACGAGCCACGGTCGTAGTTGAGGAGGACGGTCTTCTTGCCAACCTCGGAGAAATAGCGAAAAGTGGCGCTGCCAGCCATGCCGCCGCCAGCCACCAACACTTCCACGCGTTCTTTCTTCACCTGCATGCCAGCGGGGAACACAAAGACCTCCTTGCTGCCTGGCCGATAGATGTCGCCCAGCGACACTTGGCTGGCAAGGGGCGCGCGCGGCGTGCTGTCGCCCACCAGTTCTATGCCATAGCTGCGCAGAACCTGCCGAGCACGCGGCACACAGCGCTTGCCGCGGCAGGGTCCCATGCCCATGCGGGTAAGGTGCTTCAGCTCGTCCACACTGAAGTATTTGCGGTCGCCGACGACCTGCAATATGCAGTCCAGGTCCACGTCCTCGCAATGGCACACGTAGTTCTTGCCGTCGTCGGTGGGATGAAGGGGCTTGGTGGAGCCCTCCCAGGCGCGACAGGTATTTCCGACAGCCTGCTGCTCCGCCTGCCATGTCTTGCTGCGCACCTGGCACTGCGCGCTGCCTTTCACCACGAAGCCACGCACACGCGTAAGGGAAACGTCTGCGACTTGCACCTTCACGCAGGCCACGTCGGTCTTGTTGGGTTTCTTCTGCAGATGCCGGATAATGCCTTCACCCACGCGGTTGCCGTTATCATCCACCAACCACACGTCGGTGTCTTCCTGCACGTCGTACTCCACTGGCAGGAATGCCTCCCCTTGCTTCTCGTCGTAGCCAAAGATGGCGAGACCGGGGCAACGGCTGACGCACTGCATGCATCCTACGCACTTTTCGTAGTCTACCACAGGCACGCTGCTGGTGGTAAGCTTGCTAATAGCGCCTTGGGGGCAGGCGAAGGTGCAGGGGTTGCAGGCAAAGCCGTAGAGGCAGTTGGCTACGACGTAGGGACGCAACTTGCGACGCTGGGCATCGGGCTCGCGAGCCTCGTCGAGGATGCGCACGGGACGCTGCTGGCTGTCGATGTGCTGGCGGCTGACATCGAGATATTCGTTGTAGTCATAACGCACTCCCATGTCCCGCGCCACCTCGTAGGCCGTCAGGCGGCCGCACAGCACCGCACTGGTGCCCTCGCCTATACGCACAGCATCTCCCGCACCGAAGACACGGTATCCGAACACCTCGCGTCCCTTTGTGAGCAGCTGGCTGTCTGGGATGAGGCCGGTGCAGATGTTGATGATGTCTATGTCGTCGATGATACGCTCTGTGCCAGGGATGGGCCGAAAGTCCCTGCATTGTGCCACCACCGCTCCCGCCACGCCGGTGTGGTCGGCATTGGGGATGGCTTTGATCAGCACGGTGCCGGTAAGGATGGGTATGCCCATGCGGCGCACACGATTTGCCTGCACGGGGAAGCCTCCTGCCTGTTCCATACCTTCGACGATGGCATGCACGCAGGCACCAGCCTGTATGGCCTGATAGGAGGTGAGGTAACCGATGTTGCCGGCACCAACGGTGAGGACACGCTTGCCCAGTAAGGTGTGTTCCTGATTCATCATCTTCTGGAACACGGCAGCGGTGTACACGCCCGGGATGTCGTCGTTCTGGAAAGCAGGCATGAAAGGCACAGCGCCGCAAGCCACCACCAAGTAGTCGGCATCGACATAGCTGACTTGCTGCGTAACGATGTTTTTCAGTGCGAGACGCCTCCCCTCGAGAAGGTCCCACACGGTGGTGTTGAGCAATATGTCGTCGTGGTTGTCGCCGACAAGCTTCTTGGCGATGTCGAAGCCACGCATGCCGCCGAATTTCTTCTCTTTCTCGAAGAAGAAGAACTGATGGGTCTGCATGTTGAACTGACCTCCGGGCGTGGCGTTGTTGTCTATGACGAGGCAGGCGATGCCGAAGGCACGCAGTTGCTCGCGGCACGCCAGTCCGGCAGGACCTGCACCGATGATGGCAACTGTGGTTCTGTAGACAGGAGTGGTGCGGCCGACGTTGCCGCCATCGTTCTTCGCCGCCGTGAGTTGGTAGTCGCGCGGTATTTCACGGACCTCTTTCACGCCGTCCACCGGCGTGATGCAGATGCGGCGTATCCGACCATCCACCAGCATCTCGCAGGCACCGCATTTGCCTATGCCGCAACCCAGACTGCGACCGCGGCCGTCGAGGCTATGGCTGTGAACGGGATACCCTGCCCGGTGCAGGGCAGCGGCAATGGTGTGGCCACGCTGACCCTCTATGAGGTGTCCCTGATAGAGAAACGCGACAGTGTCCTCTACAGGGATGTCCAAAATGGGATGTTGAGAGATTTTATACATTTGTTTTAGAATTAAATTATCGTCGATTCACATAAACAATACAGTATAAGACATTATAGACTAATGTGTTCAAATATTTTCCGCACTCGCTTATGCTACTGAATTGCGACAACAAAGATAGTAATATTCTTTTATGTGCAGGGGAAAAAAGTAAAATATTTCTTTTTGTCGTCCGTTTCTTTCCTCCCTTATCCTTCCCCCATTGATATTACGACACCACTATATATGAGCAAAGGCGGAATCCCTTTCGGAATCCCGCCTTTGCTAAAGGACGAATTGCAGAGCAATATCGGCTACTTGACAACGAATTTGCGTGTGATGCCGTCGACACGGTACACGTACACGCCCTTGGTATAGTTGGAGACATCCAGCACTACCTCGCTGTCGCTGCCGTAGATGGAGCGGCGCGTTACCTCGCGGCCTTGCATGTCGTAGATGACCATCTCCGCACCGCCATTGGCGAGGCTGTAGGGCAGATGTATCTCGCTGGTTGTAGGGTTAGGATAAGCGGCCCCCAGCGTCACGTTGACGGCATCGTCAATACCACCGACACCTTGACGGGCATCCAGGGTATCTTGCGGCGGCTGCACGAAGAGGTAAGCTTCATGCCTCTGCGAGAAATGATATACGCTGCCAACCAAGTCGCCGACAATCATATTCACCCAGCACTCGGAATTTACGTAACCCCATCCCCAGTTCATACGGAAGAGGCCAGGGTTGCCAGTGTCGTAGCCATCCACTACCCAGGCATGACCGCCACCATCCACACCCACCGTGGTGCCACCGGGATCGGCACCGCAGAAAATCACAGGACGTTTGTTTCTCAACTCGTTACGAATAGTATCAGCCCACAGGGTATCGCGATCTGTGGGAGTCTGGCTGTTGCTATGGAAGATACCTTGGTCGCGATGTATCACTTGGATGCCGTCCTGATAGCTAAAGTAGTTTTTCAAGGCAAAAGGAAGGTAAGATTCAGTAAAAGCACCACTGCCTTCGGGGCTGTAGTTCATGTGTACACTCACGCCGCAGTCGTAGTTCAGGCGACCCACTGCATCGATAGCATCCTGATTGGTGACGTTGGTCATATCATTGGTCATCAAATCATATTTGTAAACAGACTGGGAGAAATCCACATACTGGTTGCCCGCCACACCCGCGTAATAGTTGAGGTGTCCCTTGCCGCGAAGAGGGTACTTCCAGTAGTATAACACCTGCGCCATAGCCGTGGCCACGCATCCCGTGACGCTGCGCTCACCATTGACCAAAGGGCACATGGAGTTGTATGGCTGTCCTTGGCTCCATCTACTCTTGGTAAGCGTCTTCTTCAGCTTCTGACTGCCGAAATAAGGGAGACGATGTTCCAGCAGCTTGTTCCATTCCTCCTGGATCACTGGGGAGGCGACAGACTTGCTGTTCTGCATGATGGCGATGGCACAGGAATAACCGCTCATCATATACATCATCATAGGGTTCATAGCAGCACTGTCGAACTTGTCCTCGCTGTAGCCAATGATAGGCACCATGCAGTCGGACCCGGAGACCATGACATAGCCACCCTCGGGGTATGCAAAATAATAGATAGTAGGGACGTTC
>CAMURW010000156.1 GCA_947097635.1 uncultured Bacteroidales bacterium | reverse complement strand
AGATGGAACTTGCCAGGGATTCAAATATACATATATTACTGAACTTAAGCGCTTTAATTATCAGTATGCTGCAAGTAAAAAAGAGGACATCTGCACTCCAAGCAATGGAATGGGTCGAGAATAAGTCGAGAATGGGTCGAGAATAAGTCGAGAATGGGTCGGAGAGTCCCGACCCATTCTCGACCCAAACGAGACGCAGCGGCTACTTCTTACGGGACGGCACTATAGAAGATGGTTGAGATTGACAGCATTACGTCGCAAAGGTAGCGAGGCGGTACGCTATCTGTTCTCCGCTTTGCAGGACATCATTAATATTTATTATTTTATCCATCATAGTATACTTTAGTATACCTTTTATCACTATCATGCGCACCTTTCACAATACTATCCACAGCCTACATTACAAGAGATGGTTGCTGAACCTGGCGATACTGGCAGCGGCAGCGCTTCCAGCAGCGTGCCGCCACTACGACAACGACGACAAGATGATATTCCGCTACAACGAGGTGGCTGGCATCGCAACGCTGGATCCGGCGTTCAGCAAGGACCAAGCACTGAACTGGGTGAACAGCCAACTGTATTGCGGACTGGTGCGGCTGGACGAGGAACTGAACGTGGGCCCCTGCATCGCCAAAAGCTGGGAGGTGAGCGACGACGGGAGGGTCTACACGTTCCATCTGCGCGACGACGTGTGGTACCACAAGAACGGCGTGATGCGCGATTCCACGAGGAGGGTGGTGGCACAGGATTTCGTGTACAGCTTCGGTCGCATTGTCAGCCCCAAAGTGGCATCGCCCGGCCTGTGGATATTCCATGTAGTGGACACCGCCGACGGCTTCCGAGCCCTGGACGACAGCACCTTGCAGGTGCGGCTACGTCTGCCCTTCGCACCGTTTCTTTCTATGCTGTCGATGCCTTACTGCAGTGTGGTGCCGCAGGAGGTTGTGGAGTTCTACGGCGAAGACTACCGCCGCCATCCTGTCGGCACGGGACCTTTCCGCCTACAATTATGGAAAGAGGGCGTGAAATTAGTGTTGCGCAGAAACCCTCTCTATTTCGAGAAAGACAGCCTCGGCATCGCACTCCCCTACCTTGATGCCGTGGCAACAACATTCATCGCGGACAAACAGACCGCCTTCTTAGAATTCGTGAAAGGAAATCTGGACTTCATGAACTCGCTGGACGCCAGCTACAAGGACGAACTGCTCACCCGTACAGGACAGCTAAAACCAAAGTACAAGGACAAAATGGTGATGGTCTCGACACCATTCCTGAACACGGAATACCTGGGATTCAACATGCGCGACAAGGGCAAAGGGAGAAGTGGTAAGTCGCCGCTGGACGACAGGCGTGTGCGACAGGCTATAAACTATGGCTTCGACAGGGTGAAGATGGTGAAATACCTGCGCAACGGGATAGGAAGGCCCGGCACGCTAGGCTTCATCCCCCCGGGCCTGCCAGGCAGCGACAGCACGGCACGCCACGGCTACAGCTACGCCCCCGAGAAAGCACGCGAGTTGCTGCGCGAAGCCGGCTATCCCGACGGGAAGGGACTGCCAGAGCTACGGCTTACCACTACAAGCAGCTATCTGGACCTGTGCCGCTACCTGCAGCAGCAGCTAGGGCTGATAGGAATAGACGTGAAGCTGGACGTCACACCTCCTGCCGCACTGCGCGAGGAGATAGCACAGGGCAAGGTGGAGTGGTTCCGCGGCAGTTGGATAGCCGACTATCCCGACGCGGAAAACTACCTGTCGCTGTTCTACAGCAGGAACGAGGCTCCAACGGGGCCCAACACCACGCATTTCCGCAGCAAGTCCTTCGACCGTCTTTACGAGCGCTGCCTGTGCGAGAGCGACGTGCGGCAACGCCAGCAGCTGTACCGTCAGATGGACTCGCTGGTGATGGAGGAGGCTCCAGTGCTGGTGCTGTACTACGACCAGGTACTCCATTTCACGTGCCCTACCGTCTCAGGTCTACGCAGCAATGCCATGAATGCATTAGACCTTCGGTACGTGAAGATTGAGAAATCATCTTCGCGATAAATAATAGAATTTTGACTATGTATTAATTTTTTCTCATTCTTTTTCAAAAAAAGTTGTACTTTTGCAAATTTAACTATAGCACAAACAGCGCTTGTAAAGTGTTCTATGATAGACAATGAGACCAAACAGAGAATTATGGATGCCGTCCAAATAGAGGGTGTCATCGGCGACTTCGTGTCACTGCAGAAACGCGGCACGAACTATGTGGCCTGTTGTCCTTTCCACGACGAGAAAACTCCGAGCTTCAGCGTAAGTCCCATCAAAGGAATATACAAATGCTTCGGCTGCGGTAAAAGCGGCGACACCGTCACCTTCCTCATGGAACACGAACACTACACCTACCCCGAAGCACTGAAGTGGCTGGCCGCCAAATATCACATCGAGGTAAGGGAAGAAGAACTCACGCAGGAGCAAAAAGAGCAAAAGACGGAACGCGATGCACTGTACAACGTCAGCGAATTCGCTCAAAAATACTTCGCCGACATCCTCCATCACGACGAGATGGGGATAGCCGTAGGGCTAAGCTACCTGCACCAGCGCGGTATGACCGACGAGATAATCAAGCGCTTCGGACTGGGCTACTGCCGGGACGAGTGGCACGCCTTCACCGACCACGCCCATCAGCAAGGCTACAGCGACAATGTGCTGCAGAAAACAGGTCTCACCATCTTCCACGACGATGGTAAACAAGTCGACCGTTTCCGCGGGCGCGTGATGTTTCCCCTCTACAACCTCAGCGGACGCGTGCTGGCCTTCAGCGGACGTGTGCTGAAGAAAGAGCAGAGCCCCGCGAAATATATGAACTCACCGGAGAGCGAGATTTACACCAAGGGACGTAACCTCTACGGCCTCTATCAGGCGCGCAGCGCCATCGTGAAGGCCGACAAATGCTACCTGGTAGAAGGCAACATCGATGTCGTCTCCATGCACCAGAGCGGCATCGAGAACACCGTGGCCAGCTGGGGCACGTCGCTCACCGAGGACCAGATACGGCAGATAAAGCGCTTCACGCAAAACGTCACTGTCATCTACGACGGCGACGCGGCAGGCATCCACGCCACGCTACGCGCCGTGGATATGCTGTACCGACAGGGGCTGCACGTGAGAGTGGCCATGTTTCCCGACGGCGAAGACCCCGACAGCTTCGCACAGAAATACGGCAGCACCAAGCTGCAGGAGTTCCTGACACAACACGAGGAAAACTTTATCACCTACCGCCTGCGCCTCCTCACCGACGAAGTACATCGCGACCCCATCCGCAAAGCGGCAGCACTGAAAGAAATAGTGCACACAGTGGCACTGGTGCCCGACCTGCTGGAACGCAGCGAATATATCAGCCTCTGCGCCTCGCGGTTCGGCATAGCTGAAAATGTGGTGCAAAGCGAGCTGGCAAAAGCAATGGTTGTGAACCTGCGCAAGGAAGAGGAAGAGCGGCAAAAGGAGGAGAAACAGCACGCCGACGGCAACGGCAACCTCAGTGCCAACATACCCTCCGAAGCCCAGGGCAGCTACAACCCCGGCACTACGCCCTCCCCAGCACCTGGCGGCAACGCCGCATACATAGAGCAGATGCCACCAGAATCCCCTCTGGCAGCATTGGTATCTTCCACCACATCGCCACAGCAGGCCACGATGGAGGACATGAACCCCGACGAAGCACAGGAGCGCAAAATCATCAGCCTGCTGGTGAACGATGGCAAAACGGAAGTCAACCTGAACTACCTGGAGCCAAAGGAGCCCATGGAACTCATCAACGTGCAGAGCTGGATAGTAGACGACATCAGCGAGGACCAGCTAAACTTCGAGAACCCGCTGTACCAGAGTGTATACAACATCTTTGCCCACCATCGCAAGGAAGAGGACTTCATCGACGGACACTACCTGCTGCTCAGCGACGACCCTATTTTGCGCAAGCTGACCAGCGACCTAATGGCAGAAGGCAACTACCAGCTCAGCGAGGGGTGGAAAGACAAGCACATACACATCCCCACACTGGAAGAGAACCTAGCACGCGACGTGGACGAGAGCATACTACTCTTCAAAGCCAAAAAACTGGACCGCACACTGCTACAAGTGTCTCAACAACTGAAGAGAGCACAAGGCACGGGCGACGAGATAGAGATAATGACGCTAGTGCAACGCAAAATGGCGCTGGACACCGCACGCCGCACCATAGGCAAGGCACTGAACAGGGTGATTGGATAGACATAGACTTTGAGATACGACCATAGAACATTTTTTTTGCGAGACGATTTTATACCATGGATTTGCAACAGATAAAGAATAGATACGACATTATCGGTAACGACCCAAAACTGATACTCGCCATCAACAAAGCGGTGCAGGTAGCCCCTACCGACCTCAACATACTGGTGACAGGCGAGAGCGGCGTGGGCAAAGACATCTTCAGTCGGATAGTGCACGACAACAGCCTGCGCAAGCACAAGAAACTGGTGGCCGTGAACTGCGGTGCCATCCCCGAAGGCACCATAGAGAGTGAACTATTTGGACACGTCAAGGGTTCCTTCA
>CAMURW010000155.1 GCA_947097635.1 uncultured Bacteroidales bacterium | reverse complement strand
TACCCACGATAGTGTCCACGTTGCTGTCTATGCGGCTCTGCTTGCGTGCGCTGGCTTCTTCGATGCGCATCTTGGGCACACCGCTTTCTATGGCTTTTGCCATGCCTCCCAGCTTCTCGACTTCTTGGATGTGTCCCCAAGCGCGGTGTGCCAGCTCGTTGGTGAGGGTTTCCACATAATAGCTGCCGGCCCAGGGGTCTACCACGCGGCAGATGTTGGTCTCTTCCTGCAGGTATATCTGGGTGTTTCGGGCTATGCGTGCGCTGAAGTCCGTGGGCAGTGCTATGGCCTCGTCCAGTGCGTTGGTATGCAGGCTCTGTGTGTGCCCTAGTGCGGCACCCATGGCTTCGATGCAGGTTCGTCCTACGTTGTTGTAGGGGTCTTGCTCCGTGAGACTCCAGCCGCTGGTTTGGCTGTGTGTGCGCAGTGCCAGGCTCTTGGGGTTCTGCGGGTTGAACTGTCTTACTATCTTTGCCCACAGCATACGTGCTGCGCGCATCTTGGCGATTTCCATAAAGTGGTTCATGCCCACACCCCAGAAGAAGGAGAGACGGGGAGCGAAGTCGTCCACGCTCATGCCTGCATTGACGCCGGCGCGCAGGTATTCCAGTCCGTCGGCCAAAGTGTATGCCAGTTCAATGTCTGCCGTGGCACCAGCTTCCTGCATGTGGTATCCGCTGATGGAGATACTGTTGAACTTGGGCATGTGCTTCGACGTGTATTCAAAGATGTCGGCGATGATTTTCATGCTGGGCAGGGGAGGGTAGATGTAGGTGTTGCGCACCATGAACTCCTTCAAAATGTCGTTCTGGATGGTACCCTGCAATTGTTCCTGTTTCACACCCTGTTCCTCGGCTGCGATGATGTAGAAACTGAGGACAGGTAGCACGGCACCGTTCATTGTCATGCTCACGCTCATCTTGCCCAGGTCTATCTGATCGAAGAGTATCTGCATATCCAGAATGCTGTCCACAGCCACACCAGCCTTGCCAACGTCGCCCATCACACGAGGATGGTCGCTGTCGTAGCCGCGGTGCGTGGGCAAGTCGAAGGCCACGGAGAGACCCTTCTGGCCTGCGGCAATGTTGCGGCGGTAGAAAGCGTTGCTCTCTTCTGCCGTGGAGAAGCCAGCATACTGGCGTATGGTCCAGGGTCGCATTACATACATGGTGCTGTAGGGACCGCGGAGGAAAGGTGCCAGACCTGCGGCATAGTGGAGATGCTCCATGCCGACGAGGTCTTCTTTGCCATATACGGCCTTCACGTCTATCTGCTCTGGTGTCTTCCAGTTCTTCTCAATATGGTTCTCTTGTTCCCATTGCTCGAAGCTTTCTGCCTTTTCACCTCGAGCACGGAAGTCTACTTTTGAAAAATCTGGTCTCATTTTCAGTATCTTATGTTCTTTCTTGTCAAAATTAATAGAAGTGCAAATATAATAATATTTTGTATAATGACGGAATTAATTCAAAGAAAGACGAAAAAAGATACTGCCTTACACGTCCTCTTTCTTCGCTTCGTCGTTCATCTCCTTGATGCCTTGTGCCAGGTCTTTGATGTCCTGCTTGGCCTCCTGCAGCGGTTTGGGAATATCCTTCAGTTTCTGCTCCATCATGTGGCGCGGGTTGGTGGTGAGGATGTCGATAATCTCGTCGCCCAGTTTTTTCTTTTTCTTTTTCTTCTTGCTGCTTGCCGCTGGTGTCTTCCCGTCTGGGATACCCAGTTTTTCCTTGGTTTTGTGCAGTTCCTCCTCGTTGTCTGTCAGCACCATCAGGCGGTCGCCCACATGGAGCATTGTCTTACCTGTGGGCACAAAAAACTGCGTGCCGCGTTTCACCATTATTACCAGCGTCTTCTCGGGCATCCCCAGGTCCATCAGATGGTGTCCGTGCCGACTTAGCACCTCTTCCGTCATCTCCAGTTCGCTGGTGGCTGACTTTATCTCCTCAGGGAAATCGATGTCGAAATTCTTCGTGCCACTGTGCTTGTCTGGCTTTTCTGCCAGTCCCAGCCAGCGTGCTATCATGGGCAGCGTAGTGCCCTGTACCACCAGGCTCACCAGAGTGCAGAAGAATACGATGTTGAAGATCCACTCGCTGTGCGGCACACCCTCTGCACGGCACAGGATAGCAAAGATGATAGGCACGGCACCACGCAGGCCCGTCCACGAGATGAACAGCTTGTCGTGGAAAGTGTACTTACGAAACGGTATCATGGAGATGAAAACGCTGATCGGACGTGCCAGAAATATCATCACTAGGCTCACGATGAGTCCTGGCACTATGGCACCCTTCATCTCGCCGGGGTTCACCAGCAAGCCCAGGGTGAGGAACATCAGCAACTGTCCAAGCCACGAGAAACCTTCGAAGAAATTGCGTGTGGAACGCTTGTGCACAAAGCTGGAGTTGCCCAGCACCAGGCCACCGATATACACCGCTAGATAGCTGTTGCCTCTAAGGTAATAGGTGGCAGCGAAGATGAAGATGCAGGCGCTGATTACCAAGATGGGATATAGCGACACATTGTCGATGTTGATGCGGTTGATCATCCTTACGAAGAACTTGCCGAAGAGGTAGCCCAGCAGAGCTCCTATCAGTAGCTGCATGAGCACGGTAAAGATGACCAGTCCGTAGCGAGGCTGTCCACCTTGCAACACCAGGGAGATAAACGTTGTGGTGAGAACGTAGGCCATGGGGTCGTTGCTGCCGCTTTCCAGTTCCAGCACGGGTCTGAGGTTGTGCTTCAGCTTCATGCCGCTGCTACGTAGCACGCTGAACACGCTGGCGGAGTCGGTGGACGACATCGTGGAGGCCAGCAGCAGGCTCGTCATCAAGCCCAGATTGATGCCTAAATTTGTCTTGTCCATCACTAACCATATCACCAACCCTGTCACCAATGCGGTTATCAGCACGCCGAGGGTGGCCAGCGACAAGCCGGGCCCCACTACGGGCTTCACATCCTCCAGCCGTGTGTCCATACCGCCGCTGAACAGGATGATGCACAGCGCTATAGTTCCCACACCTTGCGCAGCCTGTATGTTATCGAATTGTATCCCCAGTCCATCGCTGCCAAACAGCATACCCACTATCAGAAATAGCAGCAGTGCCGGCACGCCAAGACGGCTGCCTGCTTTGCTCACCAAGATGCTGGCAAAAAACAATGCCGAAATGACAAGTAAAACAAGTTCAATCTGCATAATACTATTGAGGCTTCGATGTAGTAGTGTCTTTCCTTCCTGTCCCTATCTCCTCTTTCACAAACGGACAAGTGGGAAAAAGAAAATTAAATACTACAAGGTTGGTAAAATAATTGTCGTAATATTATAAACGTAAAACTTTGCAAAGTATTGTTGATGAACGATGTTGTTAGGTAGTTTGTTGATACAGAGTATATTTGGGTGCGGGAGCATATGTATTTCACAATAATTGCCGTCCTTCTGCGTTTTTCTTTTGTTTTGAAGTAAAAGGAACAGATGGTATATGCAAACAGCTCTTTCTAAAGTAAAAGGAAGGTTCTTTCCCTTTTTTTGCCCTATTGTCATAATGCTGCAGTTGGGGTGCGGAATACTCGTTGCCTCCTGCAAGCAGGCTGTGGCCCCGATGCCTCTCGGTGTCACGCCTGCAACGCACCAGATAGAGTTCAGGGATGCCCTAGACACCCTCTTCGCACACGACCTGGCACAAGGGGCAAGAATAAAGGCCAGCAGCGTGAGAGGAAAGGCCTTCCGCCCTCAGAACATGCTGGATACCACTTACGACACCTACTGGGCGGCCAGCGACGGCATCAACGCAGCGCAAATTACCCTTATTTTCCCGGAATCTCGCACTTTCAACAGGTTGATGCTGCAAGAATACATACTGCTGGGTCGGCGCGTGGAACGTTTCCACATAGAATATCGGAGCGATGAGGGCGACTGGCTGCCTGTGCCACGCTACGGAGGGCTGGTGAAACAAAAAAACGGAAAAAGCCGCCACCAAGAAACCACGATAGGCTACAAGCGCATCCTACAGTTCCCCGCCATCACCACGAAGGCTTTCCGTGTGGTGTTGGACGAAACGCTGGCGTGTCCTGCGCTGAGTCGTATCGCCCTTTTCAACGATACGACATACAAGGTAATAGGCTCAGAAAGTTCGTAAGATTCAGGATGAAGTTAAGCGGTCTCTACTTGCGCAGTTCCCAAAATGCCACTGCGGCGGCAGCGGCAACGTTCAAACTGTCCACATTGTTTTGCATGGGGATGCGTACGACATAATCGGCATCTTGGATGGTTTGTGGTGAGAGTCCGTCGCCTTCTGTGCCCATCACGAGTGCCAGACGAGGTTCTGCCTTCAGCTGTGGTGCATCCAAGGACAAGGCACCGTCTGTCAGCGCCATTGCCGCAGTCTTGAATCCGAGACGAGGAAGTGCCTGAATGCCCTCGGGAAGCCACGTCCAGGGAAGTAGGAACACACTGCCCATGGACACTCGCACAGCCCTGCGACACAGCGGGTCGCAAGTGTTTGTGGTCAGCAGTACGCCATCCATTCCCAGAGCGGCGGCGGCGCGGAATATGGCGCCGATGTTGGCGGCATCCACTACGTTGTCTACTACCGCCAGGCGCTGTGCCCCGTTACATA
>CAMURW010000154.1 GCA_947097635.1 uncultured Bacteroidales bacterium | reverse complement strand
CGTCTGGCACCTGGAAAACAGTATCGAAGGTAACGCGGGCATCACGGTAGCCCTGCTCGTTGTAGTAGCGGATGATGTTGTCCATGTCCTCGTTGAACTGCTCCTCGCGGTATTTGCTGCGTGTCCAGAAGCCTTTGGTCCACACGAACAACTTCCTGCCATAATGCACGTCGTGGGTGTTCTTCATCTTGCGCAGCAGCTTGTTGGTGGATATTGTAGTGTTGCCGCTGATAATCAGCGAGTCTATCTTCACGCGCTTGCCGCGCTTCACCTTGTAGTTTACTATCACACGGTCCTTATGGCCGCCAGTGGTGTCTGGTTCCATGGTAGTTGCGATGTCCACGTTGGAAAAGCCTTTCTCCATGTAGTGCGTGCGGATGATATTGGCCGAGGTCTGCAGCATGTTTTCCGTCACTACGTCTCCCGTAGTAACATGCATGTCTTCGCGCAGCTTTTTGGCATCGCTGTTGGATACGCCATAGAAGCGGAACTTGCTGAGCTTGGGACGCTCGCGTAGGACAATCTTCAGGAAGGCGATGTTGCCCTGTATGCGCGTCACGGCGATGCGTACATCCTCGAACATGCCTTGTTTCCACAAGTTGTCGATGGCCGTGCTGATATGGTCGCCAGGGATGCTTATCTTGTCGCCTACCTGCAAGCCTGCTATCAGCAGCACCATACGGTTGTCGAAATTCTCCGCACCCTCAAACTCTATGCCGCCGATCTCGTACTGCCGGGGAGTAAGATAGTCTATATCGTAGTCCACACTGCTGCCCACGCCCACCTGTGCTGCTACGGACAGGGGCAACAGGAAAGCTGGCATAAGCAGCAGCGTTAGTGATAGACCTTTCAAATTCTTCATATTCAGACTATAATCAGAAGAGTAAAGCTTGTCGCGGCACCTCTTTGCTGCCGACACAAAGCAGTAAACAAAATATTGTAACTAAAAAATATCCCTTTTATTGTGTCTGTGATGATCTTTTTTCGTATGTAGGTTCAACTTTCACTTTTCTCCACCTGATCGCCTGTCTTTCCGAAACGACGTTGGCGACTTTGGTAGTCGCACACGGCCTCGAAGAAATGCTCCTTGCGGAAATCGGGCCACAGCAGAGGGGTGAAGTAGAACTCCGTGTAGGCCATCTGCCACAACAGGAAGTTGCTGATGCGCAGTTCTCCGCCTGTGCGTATCAGTAGGTCTGGATCTGGGAAACTGCTGGTAGCAAGATATTTGCGCAAGGTGTTCTCTGTCACGTCGCCAGCGTTCAGTTTGCCGTCCTGCACCTCCTTCACCACTTGCTTCAGCGCCTCGGCAGCCTCCCAGCGCGCACTATAACTCAGCGCCATAATCAGGGTGAGGCCGTTGTTCGGTGCCGTGGCATCGATGCAGGTTTGCAGGTTTGCCAGCGAACTGTGAGGCAGACGATCAATGTCGCCGATAGTCACCATGTGCACGTTGTGCTCCATCAGCATCGGTGTCTCCTCCTTCACAGCCTTAACTATCAGATCCATCAAGCCGTCCACCTCCTCCTGGGGACGGTTCCAGTTTTCTGTGCTAAAGGTATACATGGTGAGGTATTTCACTCCCAGGTTCACCGCCGCTTCCACGGCCTGGCGTACAGCCACTATGGCGTGCTGATGACCGAAAAGGCGGCGCTGCGAGTGCTGTTTGGCCCAGCGTCCGTTGCCGTCCATGATGATAGCCACATGCCGAGGCACACGTGCCATGTCGATATCTGCGAGGGTTTTAGCCATGATTAATATACTTTTATTACTTATGACAATGTGTTATATATGTAAATATCTTGTTCTATGTTTGTTGCGTCGTGCTTCCGCTAGTCGCAGTGCTTGCCGCGCATCCAGCCAAAGAGTACTTCGAGGCTCACGGAGACGGAGACGTTGAAGTAGGCATACCAGTCGTCCAGCGAGTCGTCACCTCGCTTGATGCCTGGTGCATTCGACGTGCCGCCCTGCACTTCGGCACTGCGGTCCGCCAGCCCCGCGGCCTCTTCGCCATGCGCGTCATAGAGCAACTTGGGGTCTACGTATGTGGTACTCACGTCGTCTATGTAGTCCGTCCAACTTTTGCGGAAGCCATATTCCACAGCCAGCGTCACGTGCCTACTCGGCATCAGTTTCAGCCCTATGCCGAAAGGCATGCTGACCTGCAGCAGCGAATAGTAGGAACGCCCAGGAAACGCACTAGTCCCCTGTCCTTCTGTGCCTAACGGCTGCAGGTCGTGCCACGCGGTCTCGCCGGTGTTGGGGTTGGTCCACAGTGCCTGCGGCTTAAAGGCGAAAACGCCGAAGCCTCCAAAGATGAAGGGCGTCCAGCTGAGTCCCGTCTCGAAAATGCCATAGGGGAAGAAGTTGAATTCCATGCGCATATAGCCCTCCGCCAGGAGGCTACGGAAACTGAGGTGGCGCCACGCCATGAAGTCGTCGCTTTCCAGATAGCCATAACTGCCGCCTATCGACAATGCCCAGCGGTCGTCGAATTTCATGCGGAAGAAGACGCCGCCGGCCGGGTTCACCTTGCCCAGCGGGCTTTGGTCGTTGAGGTCGCCAATGTAGTTCATGCCGCCGCCGTTCACACCCAGCTCCATGATGCCCAGCGTCACCTGACCGCGCGCCGGGACCACGGCAGCCACAAAGGCCATCAGAAGGCTTGCTGCCAGGCAGATATGACAAAAACGGCAATTCATGAGGCGCTACAGTGCAAGGCAGGCTTGGAATGATTTCTCTAAAGGATTCGTTAGTTCGTTTTGTCCACTGATTTTCCGAGCGACTGATCAGTTCCACCCGCTGAATCTCAGCGTGCGACAGATGCCATCGAGCTGCATCAGCAGATCGCGCTGGTCTTTGCGAGGCGAATAGAGGAAGCCGGAAACGAAGACGATGTTCTTCTTGTCGGGCGACAGGACGGCATAGGTGACGAAGGGGCCGCCGTAGAAGTCGCCAAAGCAGCGCATCAGCCCCTGCACACGCACGGCATACATACTGTCTATCTCCAAGGCCTGGAAGGTGCAGCCTATGCGCCGTTCTATGCCCATATAGCTGGTGTCCGAAGGCCCGGGCACATTGCGCTTCATCAGCGTGTCTATGTGGTTCATCAGCGCCGCTTGGCCGAACTGCTCGGCACTGGTGTAGGGATCCACCTGCATGAAGATGTTCTGGCTGAAGTCCTTGGTCTCCTTGCGCACCCACATAAAATCGTTCTTCACAGGAGGTGCTATCCTGTACTCGTTGGGGATGGTGATGTCGAATCCGAAGTGCTTGCGCAGCATAGCCATAATGTCGACGTTGAAATCCTTGGAGTACACATTTGCTATGCGGCGGTATTCCTGGCTGTAGAGGTCGTCCAGCAGTTGGGGATAGTATCTTGACAGCATGCCGTTCAGCGACTCCTTGCTGCGAGCCGCGAACTCGTATATCACCTGTGGTTCGGCATAAACGTCCACATGTTTGTACACCTTGTCCTTGTTCGAAGTGTCTATACTGAGGATAAGGATATTGCGATGGCTACGGAACATCTCGGAGCCTTTGTAGCTGTTGGGGGTGATGTTTATCACGTCGAAGAGGGGCTGCACGCGGTTTATGTAGTCGGCTGGACGTTTGAAGAGCGAATCGATGAGCCGCAGGGTGCTGCCACTGTAGGCATTCTTGTCGGCCACCAGCATCAGCTCTAGCGTCTTGCCGCTGCTGCCTTTTTTCATCAAGGCCTGCGACGCAGGGTCCTTGCAGCCGCAGAATAATACCACGCCACAAAGCACCATGACGGTGAAAATACTCCTCGAAAAAAAATGTTTATTTTTATCCATCTTTATAATAATCAATCTATTATATTACACAGACACACACCTATGCACATTGCAAATTTAAACAATAACGTTGGATTACAAGCAAAATTATGGCATCTTTTATGTTTTATTAATAAAAACAGGCAGCAGCCTCTCGCCCAATGGCAATAGGGCGAGGAACGCCCCCCCTTTCCCGCCAGTGTATTCGGATATTAAAACAGCATCAAAAAACACGGCAAGCGATGACGAACGCTTGCCGTGGGAGGATGAAGGTCTCCGAAGAGCGGTTTATTGCTCGAATAGACCCTATCGTCGCATGAATGGTTGCTTAGAACCTATCGCTTACGCCAATTTCAAATTTGCTGTGGCCCTTACCAAGATAAGGGTGGCCGTTACCATTGTATAAAAAACGACCCCACGCTGCGTCGCCATAGATTCCCAAATGTTTAAACGGATAGTATGCAGCCGATATTCCCGTCCCACATTCCAACTGCGGCGTGAGCCGATGCAGCCAATAGCTGCCCACGTTGGCATTGAGGCGCACATCCCATTTGTCGGTAGAGAAACCGGCGTTCTCCAGCACGCTATACGACAGGTCTATCCCATAATGCAGCCCTATTGTGTTGTAGAACGGTGAAGAACGATCTGCCCCGCATCAAAATAACCGCCCATGAAACCATACCCAACGCGAATGGATTTGTTGTGAATAACGTTCTTCGGTGCGTCGTTTTGCGCATTGCACACAGACAGGACTGAGACAAAGCTGTAGTTTCCTGAAAAAGGTTGACTGTTTGCAGTCCTATAACTGTATGAAGTTG
>CAMURW010000153.1 GCA_947097635.1 uncultured Bacteroidales bacterium | reverse complement strand
ATAAATGTAGGGCATCCACTCTGTTTGGTTCAATCTGTAATGGGGTATCCAGCCGAATATCCATAGTAGTGGGTGCTTTGTGAGGTGCAGAATCCATAAGAAGGTGCTGTCTCATCGTCCGACTTTCCTAGTTTGCATCTTGACGACCTGGCAATGCGGCACACCCTCAAGGTCGGAACATTCGAAGCCGCACCCCTTCTTGGCATATTACCTATTTCGTTGACAAGATTTTTTGAGAAACGCTTGCATATGTCAAGAATTTTTACGTACTTTGCATAAAAGTTGTGTATATTGTTAGTTTTTTGTAATGTATTGATTTTCAGACCAAAAAACAAAAAAATTATCGACACGTATAACTTCATTTTTAGAAAATTATCAACAAATTAATTCATCCAGCAACTTAACCCCCCTTCCCTCAAACGATGGCACCCCTAATCACTCTCACTGTTGTAATATTGACGACCTTGGGCACAATGGCACTCTCTGGCATCATATTCAACTCCATTACAAAGAAATACTTCGATAACCAACAGAAGCAACAGTTGCTACAGATGAAGATGGACGAGCACAAAGAGGCACTGAAAGTGGTCACGCCTATCCGCCTGCAGGCCTACGAACGCGTAACACTGCTATTGGAGCGTATCTCGCCCAGTAGCCTTATTATGCGTTGTTACCAACCAGGCATGAGCATGAAGCTGCTGCAGGGAGCGATGACGAAGAACATCCGCGACGAGTGGGAACACAACCTCTCGCAGCAGGTGTATATCAGCAGCGAAGCTTGGAGTCGTTGCCGCGAAGCTAAGGAAGAGATGATAAACCTCATCAACGCCAGTGCTGCCACCCTGCCCAAGGACGCAGACCCCAGCAGTCTCGTCGGCACGATATTCCAGAGCGTCACCAAGACCCAAATTCCTACAGATCAGGCACTGGAATTCCTAAAGAAGGAAATCAAGGAAAAGTTCGAATAACAGAGTCGACGTTTCTCGTCAGCCCCAACAGGATGCTTCAGCTTTGCGGTGTTATTCCGTCGAGGTTCGCCGTCTGTGGTGCGTGCGGACGGTGAGCCAGACAGAGGCGGTGCTGAGCCCCATTACCAGCAAGAAGGAGATGAGAAAGTCCGCAGCGTGTATCTCCACGGGGAAGGCCTCCACCAGAAAGTTGCCGCTGCCCATTCTCACTATGCCAAACTGCCGTTGCAGGAGGCAAGTTGCGAAGCCTGCCATCAGCCCCGCCACCACTCCTATGGCACAAATCATTACGCCTTCCAGGAAAAAAACACGTCGTTCGTCGCGTGGCTCCATACCCATGCTGCGCAGGATTCCAATGTCGTGCTGCTTGTCGATAATTAGCAGACTGAGACTTGCCACGAGATTCAACGTGGCTATCAGCACTATCAGCGACAGGATGAGATATATGCCCAGGCGTTCGCTGCGGTACACCTTGTAATACAGTGGCTGCTGCTCGAAACGATCCTGTACCACATAATCCGGTCCCAGCAGCTGTCGCAGCTGCTTTTTCACCAGGCGCATGTTGTGGGGGCTGTCCAGCTGAAGAGCCAACGATGTCATTTCGTCTGGTGCATAGTTCATCAGTTCCCTCACAAAGTCGGCATTCGCCACCACATATTTTGCATCCACGTCCTGCTGCACGTAGAACTGTGCAGAAGGGTAAGCATAGCCGGTATTGAAAACATCCGTGAGAGTGAGTCCCACGCCCGCGCTGCTACGTTTAGGGATATTCACCACTATAGGCTTCGTGCTGGCGGCAGTTATACCCAACTGGCTATAGATGGTGCCACCAATAATCAGGAAGTCCACGGGAGGACGATAGTTCCCACCTATCTGTGACGCTGGTTGCCGCAGTAGATAGATGCCGTCGTACAGCATCGTGTCCAGCCCGCTTATGGCGCGGTAGCTACTGTCCACGCCCCTCAGTTGCACGATAGCCTGATGTTCCCCGTATGCTATCCAGGCGTTCTCCTCCACTATTTCGCTCGCCATCTTCACGTGAGGCGTAGCCACAACGGCATCGTAGGCAATTTCTTGCTTGTGGAAGGTCTTGGAGGCGACAGGTTTTATCACTAGTTCGGCATCGAAGACGTTGAAAAGATGTTGTGTGACGTTGCCGATACCATTATACACGCTCAGCACCACTATCAATGCCGCTACGCCCACGCTGAGCCCTATCAGCGAAATCCACGAGATCACGTTGATGATGGTTTTGCGCTTGCGCGAGAAAAGATAGTGGCGGGCTATGAAGAAAGGGTAACGCAAAATGGGATAGGGGGTGCTGCCTTACGGCTGCTATTTTTTCAGCAATTCGTTGATACGGTCGATATAGTCGAGGCTGTCGTCCAGAAAGAATTCCAGTTGCGGAATGGTGCGCAACTGCTTGCCTTCCCGCTTTCCCAAACGGCGTCGCAAGTCGGGGACAAGCTCTTTTATGGCTGCCAGCAGATTCTCCTTGGTGGCTTTCGCTGCGTCGCGCTGTGGAGTGGCAGGCAGGTTCCCTATGGGCATGAGGCTGACGTGCAGACGCACGATGGAGAGGTCGGAGGTTACGTGGCTGTCTGTCACAGTGATAAGGCTGTTGCCCAGGATGGGCTTCATTTCCTGAAGGAAAATTTCCCCCATATCTTGCTGTATCAGCCGCGCTATTTTTTGTTGGCGAGTAGAATCCATTGATGAAAAATGTTGTTTATTGGGTTATGAAATCTTACACTACTTATTATCCATAAAAATACTGATAATGGTGTTTGCACACCGAGAGTTATACGAATAATGTATCTATGTACTGAGGCTTGATGATGCCTCGTTCGGTGACAAAGGCTGTAATAAGTTCGTGGGGGGTAACGTCGAAGGAAGGATTGTACACTTGAATGTCCATCGGTGCCATAGGATACTGAAACCACAGCGAACGCACCTCCTCGGCATCCCTTTGCTCTATGGGAATCTCGTTGCCCGCGGCACAATGGGCATCGAAAGTGGACTGTGGTGCACAAACGTAGAAAGGCACGCCAAAATGTCGTGCCAACACAGCCACGTTGTTAGTCCCTATCTTGTTGGCAGTGTCTCCGTTACGGGCTATGCGGTCGGCGCCCACAAAGACAATGTCCACTTTGCCTTGCGCCATCAGGCTGGCAGCCATATTGTCACACAGCAAGATGGTAGGCACTTCGCTTCTCGAAAGCTCGTATGCTGTAAGGCGTGCTCCTTGCAGCAAGGGGCGCGTTTCGTCGACATACACCCTTAGGGGGATGCCTTTTGTCATGGCAGTGTAAATGGGTGCTGTGGCTGTGCCCATGCCTCCTGTCGCCAGATGTCCCGCATTGCAGTGCGTGAGGATGCCCAGCGTTCTGTCGCCACTTGCTTTGTTGCCGCCGGCACTTAACTCGTCCAGCAGCATGGATCCATACATTCCTATATATCCATCCGCCTCTTTCTGCCGTTGCAGCAGGTTTTGTGCCGCCCCTCGCAGCATAGATGTGGCGAATTCGAAATCGTCGAAGTTCAGTTTTTGGGACACCTCGCGCATCTGCCTCACAGCCCATGAGAGGTTTACGGCAGTGGGACGTGCTTGCTCTATGGTGTGGCAGATGCTGTCGAAGGCGGCAACGCTGCCAGCATTCTTCAATGCCACACAAATGCCCATCGCAGCCGCCACGCCTATCAACGGTGCTCCCCGCACGCGCAACTTCCGAATGGCATCGGCAGCCTCGTCAGCGGTATGCAAGGAAACATAGCACTCCTCTGCTGGTAATGCCGTTTGGTCCAAGAGGACCAGCGACGTTCCGTTGTCGGCAAAACAACAGATGTCAGATTGATAAAAGGGTTCCATCAACGTGTCAGAAACGCAGTCCTAGACGGACAGGCAGGAAAAAAGTTTGCTGCATATAAGCAAAGCCTGCAGTGAAATACATACTCTTGTAGTTGCGTTCCATGTTGCGTACTTCGTGACGATAGTACCAGTTAACGCCCAGTCCAACTTCCATCATGGGAGTCAGTGTGTTGCCAAAGGCGCTGCTGTTGCTGGCTATCATGTAACTGGCACCTGCTTTGGCGTATACCATCGGCGAGAACTCGGCATCTAGGGGGCGGTAGTCGAAATTGGCATACAACTGAGCACCCATGCTCTCGTGGTCTAACGAAGCGCCCAGCTCACCAGGTACAAAAAAATAGTTGAATCCTGCACCCAGCCCCCCAAAGAAATCCTGGCTAAGGCATACGCCCCCCATAACGTTGAACCCTCCGAAGTGCTGGAGGTTGTTCAGATAATGGCCGTCACCGTTCTTGTCGTTGGGGTTGGTTATAAAGGGTGCATACGACAAATCTACCTTTAACATAGGCTCCACGTCGGGCCTATTTTGGTTGTACTGGGCTTTGGCCGCAAAGCTCGCCAGCAGCAGCAACGCCACGAAAAACATACCTATCCTTCTCATAGCAAACTATTTAGTTTAACTTTTCATGAGTGTGGAAGTAAATTTACCACGTTGCAAAGATAAGCAATAATATTGAATCGCGAAGAAAAAAAATATAGGAGGGAAAAGAAAAGAGACTGTCCTAATGCCAGAACAGTCTCTTCCTTGTGGGTAGAGGTCGCGTCCGGACTTGAACCGGAG
>CAMURW010000152.1 GCA_947097635.1 uncultured Bacteroidales bacterium | reverse complement strand
GTATTTCTTGGCACCATAGTTGAAGCCGCACACCGGCTGGAAGCCTTGGTCTATGCCTAGGGTGAAGGAAAAGGCGAAGTTCATCGTCCGCGTAACAACGGCAAAGGCCGCCACCGCGCTGGCCTCTTGTCCTGGCAGTGCCCATCGTGCAGCGGCGTAGTTCAACATGATGCTGGCCAAGCAGTTGAAGGCCTGACGGAAGAGGGAAGGGGTGCCGCCCATGACGATTTCCTTGTAGCTGCGCAAGTCGGGTCTGAAAGCCTTCAGGCTGATGTGTATCGCAGCGGGACGCGTGGTTCCCCACAACAGCATCAGCCAGCTGCAAAACTGGCTGATGGCGGTAGCCATCGAAGCCCCCCTTATTCCCATATCCAGCGCCACGATGAACAGCGCATCCAGCGCAATGTTGAGTACGGCGCCGCTGGCAATGCCAACCATACCTATACGTGCGTTGCCTTGCAGACGCAACTGGTTGTTCAGCGTGAAGCCACTCATCATAAAAGGTGAGGCGATGAGGATGAAGGAGAGGTATTGGCAGGCGTGTGGCGCTACGCAGGGAGTGGCCCCTAACAACGACACCAGTTGTGGTAGCCATATCAGTCCTGCCAGGCCCGTTGTGGCACCGATAATCAGGGGAGTGAAGAATCCCACCGATGCCATATGTACCGCATTGTCTACCTGCCGTGCTCCAAGCGCACGGCTAATGTAATTGCCGCTGCCGTGGCCGAAGAAGAACCCCATAGCCTGTATGAAGGTCATATAGGCAAAGGATACACCGATGGCCGCCGTCGCCTCGGTGGAGAGGTGTCCCACAAACAAGGCATCCACAACGTTGTACAACGCCGTCACCATCATACTGATGATGGAAGGCACGGCAAGAGAAACCACCAGCCGCGGGACGGGTCTGGTGGTCATTTCATTATGCTTGTCGGACAACCAAGGAGGCATTTTGCGTGATTAAGCCCCACAGTCTCCCGAGAGGGGATGGGAGGGGTGATGGATTGTAGGGGGGGGCGGCTCAGCTGGGGATTTGTTGGCTGAGACAATGGAAACTGCCGAGGCCCCAGATAATGTCGGTGCTGTCGATGCCTATAATCTCGCGGTCGGGGAAGCAGTCCTCCAGGCAATAGGCGGCACGGTTGTCACTGTCGCACTTATAGGTTGGGAATATCACCATACCGTTGCAGATGTAGAAGTTGGCATAACTGGCAGGCAGCCTCTGACCTTCCCATACCACGGGGTCTGGCATGGGCAGCTCACACACGTTGGGCTGTTTGCTACTCTTCAGACGGCAACTGTTCAGCAGTTTCAGATTCTCCTTCAGGGGCTCGTAGTTGGCATCGGCGGCATTGTGTTCCACCACGGTGACGATAGTGTCTTCGTTCACAAAGCGTGAGAGGTCGTCCACGTGACCGTCGGTATCGTCACCTTCAATGCCTTCACCCAACCAGATGATGTTGTCCACACCATAATAGTCGCGCAGTTTTTCTTCTATCTGCTGTTTCGTCAGCGAAGGGTTGCGGTTGGGGTGTAGCAGGCAGGAAGTGGTAGTGAGCATATCGCCTAATCCATTGACGTCCACGCTGCCGCCTTCCATCACGATGCCCGGGTGGAAGGTGTCGTCGATATTCAGGTAGTCGGCTATGCGGCCAGGAATTTGGTTGTCCAAATTGTAGGGAGGATATTTACCGCCCCAGGCATTGTAGTCCCAGTCCACGATGGCACGATGTCCCACGGTGTCGCGGTTCAGCAGTACGCTGGGACCATGGTCGCGACACCAGGCATCGTTTGTGGGAAACACGTGGGTCTCCACGTTCACCATAAATGTGCCGCAGGCTTTCAGCTGTTCCAGTACGCGTTGCTGCATAGCTTCGTCCTGCACGTTGATGTGCACGGTTTCCGCCTCGCTGAGCGTCTTGATGAACATATTATACGATTTGAAGATACAGCCTATCTTGCCAGGCCACGAGTTTTCGTTGTGAGGATAACTGAGCCATGTGGCTTCGTGGTGCGCCCATTCCGCAGGGAAGTAAAAGCCTAGTTCTTTGGGAGTCATGAGGGAAAGTTTGTGGAGTTTGTGAAGTTTGCAACGTTGGGACGTTGAGAAGTTTATTGAGGGTTAGTCGTCGTCGAGGTAGCGATGGGTGATGAGGGCGTAACTGTCTATCCTGCGGTCGCGTAGGTAGGGCCAGTGGCGACGGTATTTGTCGCTGTCGTCCAGGTATATCTCTTCCACGTGTGTCGCTTCGTCCAGATGTGGGGCCTGCCACAGTACGCGTCCGAAGGCGTTGGTGATGAAGCTGCCCCCCCAGAACTGTATCTCGCCCTCTCGTCCAGTGCGGTTCACGCTGACCACGGGCACTCCGTTGGCCACGGCGTGGCTTCGCTGTATCGTCTGCCACGCCTGATACTGCTCGTCGTTGGTGGCGGCATCTTGATTCCATGCCCAACCTATGGCGGTGGGGAAAAACAGCAGTTCGGCACCTTTCAATGCCGTGATGCGTGCAGCTTCGGGGTACCACTGGTCCCAGCAAATCAGCACACCCAGACGTGCGTACTTGGTACAGAACACCTTGTATCCCAAGTCGCCCGGGGTAAAATAGAACTTCTCGTAGTAGCCTGGGTCGTCGGGAATGTGCATCTTGCGGTATTTGCCCAAGTAGCTTCCGTCGGCATCGAACACGGCGGTGGTGTTATGGTACAGCCCTTCCGCTCTTTTCTCGAACATGCTGCATATCAGCACTACTTCCAGTTCTTTGGCCAGTGCCATAAAACGCTGTGAGGTGGCCCCTTCAGGTATCGCTTCGGCATAACGGAAATTGTGGTAGTCTTCTACATCGGCGAAATACAGTGACGCAAAGAGTTCCTGCAGGCATATTATTTGTGCACCCTGTTGTGCCAGTTGTCGCACTTGCTCTTCGTAGCGACGTAGGTTGTCTTGCACCTCGGCGGTGCATTTCAGCTGTACTACGCCAATCTTGACTTTTTTCTCTTTCATTATTAGTTATCTATAGTAAGATAATTATTTCACGTTGCAAAAGTATGCATTTTTTTTGAATTGTAAGAAAAATATTGAGATAGTAGTAATATTAGGCATCCGTGGTGGTATTATTCCATGGGTATGAAGAATCTCTCACGGTAGGCCAGTCTTATGCCTGTGTCGGTGGGAAGGCACAGGTCTGGTTCCTTCTCGGGATGCCACGTTATCACTTGCTGTTCTTGAATGTCGCTGTTGTAACTGCCGCCCCACAGCGTGAGGAGGTAGCACCCCTCCTTCTTCGTCACGTGCAGTTCGCGAGCGTTGCCGGCCAGATCGTAGATGCCGAAGCGGTCGGGTGCCAGCGTCGCCACAGCATGTGTCCTCTGACCTCGCAGCCAGGCAGTATGTTCTGGGTCGTGTTGCCACAAAGGCAGAGTCACGATGTGGCAGCGTCCCTGATGGTCCACGCTATCGTTAGTATAGCGCAACGTCGTTGCTTCCTCGCTCTCCATGTCCAGTAGCATCACTTCATGCCTGCTGATCTCCGTCACTCTGTCCACGAACGTCATCACGTCGCCCATCTTCATTCCTGTGGCGGGAAGGTCGTCGCCGGGTTCGCTCCCAGCCCCCCCCATTATCGCCTTCCATTGTGCGCGTGTCACCTCCGTGGCTGCCACAAACGTTCCGCTCACCTGGGCCATCTTGCCGTTGCCGTTGGTTATCTCCGTCTCCACGGTGTCGCGCGGCACGAAGCGAAACAGCATAGTGTCCTGCAGTTCCTTACCGCTGCTGTCGCGAAGGTGGCGCAGTGTTACCACGTCCTTCCTTGCTGTGGACACGCCATCGAACAGGATCGCAAAGTTGTTGCTGCCGCTCCGCTGTGCCCAAGAAAATAGCGGCAGCAGTATGAACGCCGCTGTCGCCAAATGATTATGATAAAACCTGTTCATGTATGAGAGGGAACGAGGATGTCATTCCACGATGATGTAAGGTAGGCGAGCCTGTAACCCTTCGGCCTGTTGCACATACAGCAGGTCCTGTTGCAGCCTGCTCAGCACTAGATCAATCTTGCCACTGGCCACGTTCTTCTTCAGGGCACGATATTGCCACGCCGCACGTGCTTTCTGCAGCCAACCCAGTTTTGCTTTCGCGTCCAAGCTGTTGTCGTCGTCGACGCTGCCGTACATATCCATCAGTTCGCTCCACAGGTCTTTCTGTTTGGGATACTCGCGTATGCTGTATACCTTGATGCCAGCTTCTTGTGCCGCCAGTTTCAGTGCCAGTTGCATACCGCCGAGAGTGTCCACCAGTCCCAGTTTCATTGCATCGGCACCCGTCCACACGCGTCCGCGGGCTATGCTGTCGATGTATTTCACCTCCAGCCCGCGTCCCTTCGCCACGCGCTCTGTGAAGGTGACGTAGAAGTCCTCCACGTTGCGAGTTAGCATGGCCAGTGCGGTGGGGGAGAGGGTGCCGAAGCCGTTGATGCCGGCGGCGTTCCTATTGGTCAGCGCGGTGTCTATGTTCACGCCCAGTTTGTTCTTCAGCGCGCCGCTCACGTCGGGTATGGTGGCGAATACGCCTATACTGCCCGTTATCGTGGTGGGCTGTGCCACTATCTTGGTGCCGTTGCAGCTTATCT
>CAMURW010000151.1 GCA_947097635.1 uncultured Bacteroidales bacterium | reverse complement strand
AAGGCAGACGCTTGTAGCTTGCGATGGCCTGATCGGTTAATACACCTACCACTACGCGACCAAGTTTGTTAGCCTCGTGAATGATGTTCAAATGACCTGTGTGGATCATGTCAGCAGACATGCCGACATAGACGGTTTTCATTTTGTCCATAATGAGTTATTATTAATATTTCACTACTGCCCCACAAAAGTAGACGAACAGTTCTTTAAAATTTAAGATACGGCTGTCGACGATAGATGTTGCTGGTGCGACGATTTGAATTGGCGCTCTCACATATTGGCAACTGTCTACAAATTACCATTGAATTGTGTTCTTTTTTAATGATAATCCGCAAACTTCCGTAGCCTTTCGGCAAGGGTTGGTGTCGTAGTCATGTATGCAATTTTTTTGCAAAATTACGATTTTTCTTTGAAATGTATGAAACATATCTTTTTTTGTGGGTAATCATTCTTTATATCACTATCGCTTCTTTTTCCAGTGTTATGCCGAATTTGGCATCCACGTCCGCCGCGATGGTGTCTGCTAGATGCATAATGTCCGCTCCTGTGGCACCGCCATGGTTTACCAGTACCAGTGCTTGTTTGGGCCACACGCCCACGTGCCCCATGGACCGGCCTTTCCAGCCGGTGTGCTCTACCAGCCACCCTGCCGCCAGTTTGTAGTTTCCGTCATCGAGGGGGTAGGACTTCAGGTCGGGGTACTCGCTTTGCAGCGCCGCATGCTTGCTGGCGGTGATGATGGGGTTCTTGAAGAAACTGCCCGCGTTGCCCCTCTCTTCGGGCTTTGGCAGTTTGGCCCATCTCACCTCGGTGATGATGTCGGCAAGTTGCTGTGCCGAGGGGGTGGCGATGTCGCGTTCCGCCAAAGCATTGGTGACAGCCTTGTAGCTGAGCGTGGGACGGAAGGTGGTGGAGAGGCGGAAGACCACAGAGGTGACGATGTAGCGTCCTGCCAGTTCCTGCTTGAAGATGGAATTGCGATAGGAAAGACGGCATTCCTGTGCCGCGAAGATGCGTGGCTGCCCCGTTGCCACATCCACAGTGTGTACCTGGTATATGATGTCCTTGGCCTCCCGGCCATAGGCACCTACGTTCTGCACTGGTGCGGCACCTACGGTGCCAGGGATGGCGATAAGATTTTCTGCTCCATACCACCCCTGCGAGATGCAGTGGCGCACAAATTCGTCCCACACCTCGCCGGCCTGTGCTTCCACGAAGATGTCGTCCAGTTTCAGCTGCGTCTGTGTCTCCGTTGCTGCCGCGCAGATCTGCGGCATCACTTCCGAGGCTTCCAATCGATGAATGCCTTTGCTGCGCATCACCACTATCAGGCCGTCGTAGTCGCCGCTGAAGACGATGTTGCTGCCGCCGCCCAGGATGTAGTGCTTGTGCTGCAATGCCCCGTTGGCAGTCAGTT
The DNA here is from genome assembly GCA_947097635.1 of uncultured Bacteroidales bacterium. GTDB lineage: Bacteria > Bacteroidota > Bacteroidia > Bacteroidales > P3 > Colimorpha. Next base: position 3,240 of record CAMURW010000151.1, on the reverse strand, counting down.
GCAGAAGGTCGGCATGATTGCTGATAATAGCCAGTTGCGCGGCCCTGGCCTCGGTGCCGAAGGTGGTGTAGGGTTGTAATGATACGTTTGATTGAATAGTCATAATGGTGTGTTTCGTTGCAGGTGTTATTTTCCTTCGTCATCGCCGGGATAGGTGAGGGAGTGGTTGGGTGTGTGGTTGTCTGACTTGGTGACGGAGAAGCCTATGGTATCGTGTCCGAACTTCTGGTTGATGGCATCTGCCACCTTCATCAGTTTGCGGTGCCTTTCGTCGTTTTGTGCCGAGAAGAGATCCAGTTGGCTGCCTTCCGCTTCCGAGATGCCTGTCAGCACCACACCTGCACGCTTGTACAGATAGCCTTCCCGGAAAAGGCTGTCCAGTAGCAGTTGTGCCGCTTTCATGACAAGGGTTGTGTCGTCCGTGGGGCTGCGGAACTTCTGTTTGGCACTGTTGCTGTATTGCGGCAGGTCCTGCCTGTGGGGGTTTGTGGCGAGGAACACCGTTACCGCCGCCGCCACGCTTTGCTGATGGCGCAGGGTGGTGCAGCAGGCTTGTGCGTAGCCGGCAATGTTTTTGCGCAGCTCCTCTTGCTTGTCCGTCATATAGGCGAAAGTGCGACTCTGCATGATGCTTTTCTGCTGTGCCGGACGTTTCAGGTCTATGCACGCGTGGCCGCGAAGCTCATGCCACGTGCGAAGTCCCGTTATGCCGAGGATGCTTTTCATTTGTTGCTCGTCGGCATTGGCGAAGTCCAGTGCAGTAGCAATGCCCCGTTTTGCCAGTTTCGCCTGATTGCGATGTCCTATTCCCCACACCTCGCCGATGGGCAATAGTGCCAGTGCCCGTTCGCGCTTTTCCTCCTTCAGCACGCAGATGCCCTCGTAGCCTTTGTAGGCTTTGGCGAAATGGGTGGCGGCCTTGGCAAGCGTGTAGGTGTCTGCACATCCGCAGCTTACGGGGATGTGCGTCTGCTGCCAGATGAGGTCTTTCACCTTGCCCACAGATTGCAGTAGTTCCTGCACGTCGTCCAGCGGCATATCGCCGAAGAACTCGTCCACACTGTACTGCACGAAATTCAGCACCAGCCCTTGCTGCTTTACCGCCTGCATAATCTGTGCGCTGACGCTATGGTACTTCCTGTGGTCGGCAGGGCAGACGTTCACGTGGTTCACTTTCAGCAGGTTTCTCACTTGAAAGAGGGGGATTCCGCGTTTCAGCCCCAAGGACTTCGCCTCCGCATTCAGGGCCAGGATAATGCCGCCTCCTGCTTCGTTGTCGTTGGCAACCATTACAGGCGTACCCTCCAATGCTCGATTGGCGGCTATTTCGCAGGAAGCGAAGAAGGAGTTGCAGTCTATGTGAATGAACAAGGGTGCGGCGGAGTAAAAAATTGTGGCTTAGTCTTTTTCGTCTGGGTCCGGTCCTGCCTCGGATGCTGGTTTGCGTTCGGGTGTCACGTATTCGGGACGGAATACCTGCCTTTGCGACAGCAGTAGCACACCAGCCAGCACGGCTCCCAGTATGTCGCAGATGGTGCAACTCATCCACACGCCTGTGAGGCCGCTTTTGCCCCAGATGGTGAAGATGTCGGGTACGATGAACATCGAGGGAATGAGGAATAGCACCTGACGGGAGAGGCTGGTAATGATGGCTATCCAGGGCTTGTCGATGCTTTGAAAGAACTGGCTGTTGGTGATGGTGAAGGCGATGAGTATCATCATTACGTTGAGGTAGCGCAAAGCAGGGATGCCAATGGCTATCATCTGTTCGTCGGTGGTGAAAGCACGCATGATGGTCTCAGGAAGCAGTAGTGCCAGCATCATGCCGATGCACCCCACCAGCAAGTCTACTTTAAGGGTGAGTGTGTAGACATCCTTGAGTCTCAGGTTGAGGCCTGCGCCATAGTTGTAGCCTGCGATGGGCTGCATGCCTTGGCAGATGCCCAGCACCAGCATCACCATGAAGGAACCGTATGTGTTGGAGATGCCGTATGCTCCCACTGCCAAGTCTCCGCCACCCATGCCCAGCGACATGTTGCCATAGCGTATCAGCTGGCTGTTGAGCAGCGCCACCACGGCGCTGGCAGCCACATTCATGCTGAAGGGGCTGATTCCTATCATCAGGATGTTGCGGAAGATATAGCCTTTGGGCTTCCAGGCGTGACGACGGAAGCGGATGAAGGAGTTTGTGTTGGTGAAATGCAGCGCTGCCAGCACGGCGGTGAGTGCCATGCTGATGGTAGTGGCCCATGCCGCTCCTGCAATACCCCATCCCATCACGCTGATGAAAAGGGCATCCAACGCGATGTTCATCAGGGCACCTCCCGCCATGATGTACATGCTTTTGTGAGGGTATCCGCTGGCACGCATCAGGCCGGTGAGGTTAAAACTGACGGTGGTGAGGAACATTCCTGGCAACACGATCATCATGTATTCCTTGGCGAATGCGATAGTATCGGCACTGGCTCCGAAGGCGTGGAGGATCTTGTCCATGAAGAGGTAGCCGCAGCCTACGAAGAGCACGCCGAAGAAGAATGTCAGTAGCATGCTGTTGCCCACAATCTTCTCCGCCCATTTCTTGTCGCCGCGTCCCAGCACTATGCTGATGCGGCTGGAAGAACCTACACCAACCAGGGAACCGAAGGCGTGGATGATGTTCATGATGGGCATGGTGATGGCGAGACCTGCTATGGCCAACGCTCCCACATATTGCCCTAGGAACACGCGATCCACAATGTTGTACACGCTGGCGATGATCTGTGTGATTACTGCTGGCAGCGCGTAGGTCCATAGCAGTTTGCCAATGGTTCCTGTGGCCAATTCTTTTGTTCTGTCTATTACTTGTTCTGGCATCGAAAGGGAAGATGGAGGATTATCTATTATTGTGTTGGTGTGCTGCCACGCGGTTTTCCAGTGCCTGGAGGGCATTGTAGGCAATGAGGCCGTTTGCGAGCTCTATGCTGCGTTCGTCTATCATCAGGTTGGGGCGGTGTAAGTTGCAGAAAGGGGTGCCGGGGGTGTGTATGCCTATGCGAAAGTAGCAGGCAGGTATTTTCTGTGCAAAGAAGGCAAAGTCTTCTGCCGTCATGCGCATATCCAGCCACTGCACCTTGTCATCGCCCAGGAAGGCCACGGCGTTGTCGTGCACCTGCTGCGTGCAGGCATCGTTGTTCACCACGTAGGGGTAACCGTAGTCTATGAAGAGGTTGCAGCTGCCGCCCATTGCTTCCGCCACTCCGC
>CAMURW010000150.1 GCA_947097635.1 uncultured Bacteroidales bacterium | reverse complement strand
GCAGGCAATATTAGGCGACAAGAAAGAATTCCTCAGCTGACGCGCGTCTCCGCACACCACGCAAGGACACAAGTAACAGATTATTTAAGAATAATTCGAAAGACAAAGACATGGACTTAAAAGAACGTTTTGAACACTATGAAGCCACTCCCGACCCCAAGCTCTGGAAGGGCATCAATAAGAGACTGCATCTGCGCAAAGCATTGCGCTATACCGCAATGACAGCAGCAGCAGCCGTCGTCGTCGTTATTACGGTCCTGGCATACAGACCACAGCCTCGGATAGAGAGCGAAGAACCCTCCACCCAACAGAGCCCCGTCGCAAAGGAAGAAAAGCTGCTCGTGGCGGAACAACATGCCATGCCCAACACCTCCAGCGCTACAAATCAACAAGACTACCATTCACAAGTCCCAGTGGCGCAAAACAAGGTAACGCAAGCACGTATATCTACCGCACAGAAACAGAACGAGGAAACCATCATAGGCGATGAAAGCCACAGCGTTGGCACTTCCCTGCCCACAGCCCACGCCAACCAGGCCAAAGCGGAAGCGACAAGCAACAGCACAGCCTCTGCTACCGCCACCCAGCCGACCGCTGTGAAGCACGGCGAGAACATTGTAGCCACCAACAATGCGTACGAGCAGACTGCCGTACCAGCCAAGGCGAACAAATTGTCGCCCATCACAAACAAAGACTCCCTGCAGATATGGATTCCCAACGCTTTCAGCCCTGACGATCCCCTTAACCCCGCAGTGCAAGTGTTCAAGGTAATACCCAAATCGGGAGCCAACTTCAACAACTTCAAGATGTACATCTTCAACCGCGGAGGCGGCAAGGTGTTCCACAGTACCAGCAGCACGGAAGGATGGGACGGCACCTACCAAGGAGAGAAATGTCCCATGGGATCCTACGTGTACATCATAGAATACACCGACGGACAAGGCAAGATTCAGCACACCAAAGGCACGGTCACGCTGATACGATAAACACCTATAGGCAGAAGAATGCCGCATGCCGGAAACCTCATCACGCCTCGCCAAACGTTTATTACGACGAGGCGTTGTTGTGTGTTGTTCGCTCCTCCCCCAACTTCTTTTTCATTATCCACAAAGTTGCAACAATATTTCAAGGACACTTGCGTTATATTTTAAACGATCCAGCATGCAAAAAATCAACTCCAAAATACACGGTCTTTATATTGTGGAACCGAAAGTGTTCGACGATGCCAGAGGTTACTTCTTCGAAAGCTATAGCCAACGCGACTTCGACGCGCAGGCTGCCCCTATCATATTCTGCCAGGACAATGAAAGCAAAAGTCATCGCGGCGTGCTGAGAGGACTTCATTTCCAGAAACCGCCTTTCGCGCAGAGCAAACTGGTGCGCTGCGTGCTGGGAGCCGTGCTGGATGTAGCTGTGGACATACGCAGAGGCAGCCCCACCTACGGACAATGGGAGAGCGCACTGCTCACCCAAGACAACCATCGTCAGATGTTTCTGCCCAAAGGAATGGCGCATGGCTTCGCGGTACTGAGCGAAGAAGCCTTGTTTCAGTACAAATGCGACGAATTCTATCACCCCGAGAGCGAAGGCACCATAACGTGGGACGACCCCGACCTAGACATCGACTGGCAACTACCTAGCACGGAAGTGCTGCTCAGCGAGAAAGACAAGCACAATCCTCTCCTCAAAGATTTCGTCAGCCCCTTTGTCTACGAAAGATAACGAGAGCACAACGACGATATGAATATCTTAGTTACTGGTGCCAATGGGCAGCTAGGCAACGCAATGCGGCTACTAGCAAAACAAAGCAAGCGGGACTGCTACCTCTTCACCGATGTGGCGGAGCTGGACATTACCGACGCACAGGCCGTGACCGACATGGTGCAGGCTAACCAGGTAGGCATCATTGTAAACTGTGCCGCCTACACTAACGTGGATGCGGCTGAGGACAACGAGGCACTGGCAGAAAGGATCAATGCCGATGCCGTACGGAACCTGGCGAGAGGTGCAAAAACTGTGGACGGCTGGCTTATCCACGTGAGCACGGACTATGTGTTTGGAGGCAACAGCTACAACACCCCCATCTCTGAAGAGGCGGCAGAGAACCCCACAGGGGCATACGGACGCACAAAGTTGCATGGCGAACAAGCCATCCGCGAGGTAGGATGCCACTACCTCATGTTCCGCACTGCCTGGCTATACAGCGAATATGGCAAGAACTTCGTGAAGACGATGCTCACCCTCACCTCCACAAGGCCACAGCTGAAGGTAGTCTTCGACCAAGTGGGCACACCTACCTATGCCAGCGACTTGGCACAGGTGATTTTCGACCGCATAGAGCAACGTCAGCTGCAAGGGTACGAAGGCACATACCATTTCAGCAACGAAGGTGTGTGCAGCTGGTACGACTTCACCAAGGAGATAGCGCGCCAATGCGGCCACAACGGCTGCGATATACAGCCCTGCCACAGCAACGAGTTCCCCAGCAAGGTAATACGTCCCGCCTACAGCGTCCTGGACAAAACCAAGCTGAAAAACACCTTCCACATCACTGTGCCTTACTGGACAGAAAGCCTCGCCACATGCCTGGCCAGGATGACAATGTAGGGGCGAAGCGCCATGCGCACAAAGCACCGCCAACGGTCTCAACACTTTATTGAATATTCATGTAATAGCCAACGAACACAACACTTTATTGAATATTCATATAATATGTAATAAACACCTCCGTAAAGATGAAAGGAATAGTTTTAGCAGGCGGTAGCGGCACACGCCTTTACCCCATCACAAAAGGGGTGTCGAAACAGATGTTGCCCATCTACGACAAGCCCATGATTTATTACCCCATCTCCACCCTGATGCTAGCAGGGATCAAGGAGATACTTATCATCAGCACCCCCACCGACTTGCCGGGCTTCGAACGTCTGCTAGGCGACGGCAGCAACTTTGGCGTGCACTTCGAGTATGCCGAACAACCCTCGCCAGACGGGCTGGCACAAGCCTTCATCATCGGCGAAAAGTTCATCGGAAACGATGCTGCCTGCCTGGTGCTGGGCGACAATATCTTCTTTGGCAACGGCTTCACCAGCATGCTGGTAGAAGCGGCGCGCACGGCGGAAGACGACAAGCAAGCCACCGTCTTCGGCTATTGGGTCAGTGACCCCGAGCGCTACGGCGTGGCAGAGTTCGACAACGACGGCAATGTTCTTTCCATAGAGGAAAAGCCCAAAAAGCCCAAGAGCAACTATGCTGTCGTAGGACTCTACTTCTACCCCAACAAGGTGGTGGACGTGGCCAAAACAATCAAGCCCTCTGAACGCGGGGAACTAGAAATCACCACTGTGAACCAACGTTTCCTGAACGACGGCGAACTAAGGTTGCAGAAACTGGGACGCGGATTCGCATGGTTGGACACCGGCACTCACGACAGCCTCAGCGAAGCCTCCACTTTCGTGGAAGTGATAGAGAAACGTCAGGGACTGAAAGTGGCGTGCCTAGAAAGCATAGCCTACCGCAATCACTGGATCACCGAAGAGAAGCTGCGTGAAGTAGCACTGCCCATGCGGAAAAACCAGTATGGACAATACCTTCTCAAAATTATCGACGAACTATAAGAAAATCAGCATGAAACGCAACATCCTAATCACCGGAGGTGCCGGATTCATAGGCAGCCACGTGGTACGTCTATTTGTAAACACGTATCCCGACTACAACATCTACAACCTGGACAAGCTAACCTATGCCGGCAACCTGTCCAACCTCAAGGACATTGAAGAAAAGCCCAACTACCACTTCGTGAAGGAGGACATCTGTAACTTCGATGCCATACTGAAACTGGTGCAGGACAAACATGTCGACGGCATCATACACCTCGCCGCCGAGAGCCACGTGGACCGCAGCATCAAGGATCCCTTCACTTTCGCCAAGACTAACGTGATAGGCACCCTCAGCATGCTGCAGGCCGCCAAACTCTATTGGGAAAGCCTGCCAGAGAAATACGAAGGGAAACGCTTCTACCACATCTCCAAAGACGAAGTATACGGCGCTCTGGAGCTCACGCATCCCGAAGGCATCGAAAGCCCCTTCACCACCGCCGCCAGCAGCGAGCATCACCACGCCTACGGCAAGGAGTTCTTTCTGGAGACGAACAAGTACATGCCTCACAGCCCCTACAGCGCCAGCAAAGCCAGCAGCGACCATTTCGTGCGTGCCTTCCACGACACCTACAGTATGCCCACCATCGTCACCAACTGCAGCAACAACTATGGTCCCTACCAGTTTCCCGAAAAGCTGATACCGCTGTTCATCAACAACATCCGTCACCGCAAACCCCTGCCCGTATACGGCAAAGGCGAGAACGTACGCGACTGGCTGTATGTAGAAGACCACGCACGTGCCATTGACCTCATCTTCCACAAAGGCACCGTGGCCGAGACCTACAACATCGGCGGTTTCAACGAATGGAAAAACATCGACATCATCCACGTGATCATCAAGACAGTGGATCGCCTGCTGGGGCGCAAGGAGGGCGAGGACGCAGACCTCATCACCTACGTCACCGACCGTCTGGGACACGATATGCGCTACGCCATCGACAGCCGCAAGCTGCAACGCGAACTTGGCTGGGAGCCCAGCCTCCAGTTCGAGGAAGGCAGAGAGAAGACCGTG
>CAMURW010000149.1 GCA_947097635.1 uncultured Bacteroidales bacterium | reverse complement strand
CAAACCGTGAAGCACTCTTCCCGAAACGTGACATCATCTCCCCAAATAACAGCGATCTATTCCCCGGGCGCAGCATCCGCCTCCAGCGACATGGTCGCGCACACTTCCGCAGAGGGCTCAGCGGCATCCGTTCAAGAGGCAGGTCAGCAAGCCACCCCTTCCAAGGTGGCAGAGGCAGCACGCACCTCCATAGCCACACACGCCGCCGCCTCTTCCCGGCAGGTCTCCATATACGCCAAGAGTTTCGACGCAAGGCAGGTACGCAACGGCGAGGATGCAGCAGGCTATCATGATATTATGTGTAACACCGGCAGCAGCTGCGATGCGGAAGCCATCATGAATCTCCTGGCGGCATCGCCACAGAAAGGAGGACGCGTATGAGACGTACGACCATGCTGTTAGCCATCCTGCTCCTCAGTGCCGCCCGGTGTGCGCAGCTCCCCCTTCGGGCGCAGACACTGCCTACGCATTCTTTGCCCACGGGAGTGACGGAAGGCGACACGGTGGCATTCAACGCCAGCAACAGCTATATGCCACACACGGCACGCGAGGTGCAACTGTATCGGCAGTTTGCACAAAACACCGCCTGGAGTGTGGCATATGTGAGAGGCTACAGCATAGGCTGCGAGAACGTGAACGTGATATTGGTGCAGGTGCACGACAGTGCCAGCCTGCGCGACTTGTATGAAACGTTCGGCGACGAGGATGTCTTCGACATCTTCTATCCCGCACGCTATGCCTTGCAGGACTACGGCCTCACGGGATACTACCAGTGCTATGCCGACCCGCGTCGCCTGAACCAGGCACCTCCCAAGGTGAGAGTGGACATGCCGGGCGACAGCACCCATCGGCAGGAGGAGCAGCCCGACTTCCGCTACGTATGCCCCGTCTTCATCAGCGACTTCAACAAGACGGGCATCATCTACTTCACTTACTCGCAGCAGCAGCTGGAAGCCGTGCAGCGCTACGAGGACGACAAGAGCGACGGACGTATCACCTATCCCGTAGTGATGCAGGCAGTGAAAAAAGCCATGAGTCCGCACCATCTGGGAGCCGGCATCTCCTTCAACGTGCTGGACGGCCATCCCATAGGTAACAACTTTGTGAACAACGTCAACCGCATCTCGGACAGCTACAACGTCGGCAACTCGCTGGTGCTGTCGCTGAACAAGACGGTGTCCTTCAGCGTGTATGGCGAATATCAGTACGACCTCACACGTTGGCTCACGCTGGCAATGCGCATACAGTATCACCAAAGCAACATGCAATATCGCCTCTTTTATTCCACCTATGGCAACAGGGGCATCAACTACTTGGACTGCACGTTGCACTACCTCGAGGCACCGCTCTTTGCCAACTGGAAGTTCTTCCGCCGTCCACATTTTGGCATCTTCGCCTCCGCCGGCACAGGTCTTAGCATTGCCTATGGTGCTACGCACAGCTACAATTGGTCTACGGACGTTATGAACAGCGATAAAAGCAGCAGCTTGGGAACCGCGGGCTTCAGCATCGCAAACGATGTGGATCAAACCTTCCTGTGGCAGCTGGCCCTTGGTGCGGAATATGAGCTGCCCAAGGGACACAAGCTGGCGGCAACGGCGACGCTTACGATGAACCAAAGTCAGTATAAATACGAAATGCACGTGATCAACGACATATACTCTAGCACCTTCCGGCAGCACGACTTGCGACTGGGAGTAACATATTTCTTCTAACCTCATTCAAGAATCCCCACGATGATGCGTAAAAATATTATCCTTATCCTGGCAGCCATGGCAGCAGTGCTGATGGCAGGCTGCCGCAAGGACCTCGATGTCACCAAAGGCCTGGCAGGCACCACATGGAACTACAATACCAAGACCACACGTGTCTCCCCCCCCACGGACACAGCGGGCAATGCCGGCAATGAACCCTCGTTGTTGGATATAGGCTACCGCCTCTGTTTCGAGACGGAGACAACAGGTGTCCTACACATCCACAGCGTGGTAACGGAACCCAGATCTTACACTTATGCCAAAGACACGGTTTTCAATTTCACCTACACCTACAGGCACCCCAATGGGGAAATCAACTTCCCGTTAGGCGAAAATACGTTGACAATATGTTTCAAGATGGGCAACGATAATGAAAGCTTCAGGGTGGTAGGCAGGAAATGGAACGGCGTGGAACTCGGAAGCATGGGCAACGACGCTGGTTCAAACGTTGGTGTTCTCTGGTTCTCCTACGGCAGCCGGTTCTATATCAACGAATGGGCGTAGGGCAGCGAGCACACGCCTTCGGTACACCTCGCAGCGTATTCGCGTCGCGCTTGCATCGGGCATGGGTCGAAACTTTCCGACCCATGCCCGACCTTTCCCCGACCCATGCCCGACCCTTCCCCGATGTGCAAGCCATCTTTCCATTTTAAATATATGAAATTAAGTAAACTATACTAAAGTATCCGGCTGCCGCAGTCCAACAGAAAAGCAAAGAGCTTACCCTTCCTTATAAAAGTATCTGCCACGGACCTTTGGGGGACGGCGTTACGCAATATTATTGTTACCGCCGCGTTACATATCGATAACAATGTAGTAAAAACGCCAAAGGAAATTAGCTTAATGTCGTTTGTTTGAATAGATTCTCCGTTTTTACCATTACGCAGAGAGTACCTGCGTATATTATATCAGAAAACCATGGCAGAAACTGTGGCTCAAATCATGAAAGGCAAAGAACTTACTCCCCGCATCGGCATCTTCGGACGCCGCAACTATGGCAAGAGCAGCCTGGTGAACTATCTCACAGGGCAGGATGTCGCCATCGTCAGCAACACGCCCGGCACCACCACGGACCCCGTGCGCAAAACCATGGAGATGATAGGCGTGGGCCCCGTGGTGTGGGTGGACACGGCAGGCATCGACGACGAAGGGGCGTTGGGGGTGCAGCGCATCAAGAAGACATACGAGGCACTGGAACAGACAGACCTGGCCATAATCCTCTTCACGGGAAACCTCTTCGACGACACGGAAAGGAGCGTGATACACGCCTGCCAACTCTCCAAGATGCCCTTCATACTGGTGTATTCCCAGAGCGACGTCAGCAGCCCGGACGAGAGCCTGCTGGACAGGGTGGGAGAGGAGTTTCACACCAAAGTATTCGTCCTAAACGTCTTCGACGAGTCCCTGCGGCAGCCGCTCACCGACCTTATCCGCAACAATCTTCCCGAGAGCGCCTACGTTCACAAAAGCCTGCTGGCCGACGTAATAAACGCCGGCGACCTGGTGGTAATGGTGACGCCTATCGACTCCTCGGCACCCGAAGGACGCATGATATTGCCGCAGGTGCAGGTGCTGAGAGACATTCTGGACAACGATGCCATTGCAATGGACTGTAAGGAAACGGATTTGGAGAAGACGCTGAAGATGCTGGCGGTGAAACCGCGCCTGGTGATAACGGACAGCCAGGCCTACGCCATGGTCTCCGAGATAGTGCCACCGGAGATCTACCTCACCTCCTTCAGCGTGGTGCTGGCAAGAGCCAAAGGCCTCTTCGACGACTACGTGAAAGGCACACCCGCCATCGACAGCCTTAAGGACGGCGACCGCGTGCTGATGCTGGAAAGCTGCACGCATGCCGTAACTTGCGAGGACATAGGACGCGTGAAACTGCCCAGGCTGCTGGCACAATACACCGGCAAGCAGCTCGCCTGCGACATTGTGGCCGGGCTGTCGTCCCTGAAACGCCCCGTCACGAACTACAAACTCGTCATCCAATGCGGAGGCTGCGTGGTGACGGCCAAGCAGCTGGCCTCGCGCCTCGCGCCCGCCATCACTGCCGGCATCCCCGTCAGCAACTACGGCCTGGCCATAGCCTACATGAACGGCATCTTCACACGTTCCATGCAGATTTTCCACGACGCAGCCAAATAATATACTTTCTAATATGCTTTCTATTATCGTAGCAGCAGCCGAAAACTTTGCCATCGGCAAGAACAACGACCTCATCTGGCACATCTCTGCCGACCTCAGGCGCTTCAAGGCTCTCACCACGGGGCATACCGTGGTAATGGGACGTCGCACCTTCGACTCCCTGCCCAGGAAACCGCTGCCCAAACGTCGCAACATCGTACTCACGCACGACCTTGCCTTCCAATATCCCGGTGTGGAAGTGGCGCACAGCGTAGAAGAGGTGCTGAACTGTGCCAAGGCAGACGAGGAACTCTTCGTGATGGGGGGAGCCGCCATCTACCGGCAACTGTTGCCACATGCCCACAAACTCTACGTCACCTGGGTGCACGCCAGTTACCCCGATGCGGATGTATTCTTTCCACCTATCAACCAGCAGGAATTCCGCCAAATTCGGTCCACGGAGCCAGAGACTGACCCCAATTGCGGACTGGTATTTCATTATGCCGACTACGAAAGAATGTGTTGACACCCCGCCATGTGACCATGAAAAATACATAACGTACACAATATCAGTGTATAAAAATGTTTTTGCTGAAAGTTCATCACTTTCGATTGAAAATCTCTCAATTTTGTGAAAATTTTGCCCAATCCTCATCAAGATTCAGGGTATTTTCTTCTTTATGGCAAAAAAAGTGAATATGTTTTATCGTTGATATAAAGCGAATTAACATCCATTTTTGGATAACGATGAATTTTTTTTTTGGTGCATTCGTAAAAGTTCGTATCTTTGCACTCGCTTTCGCCGGAGA
>CAMURW010000148.1 GCA_947097635.1 uncultured Bacteroidales bacterium | reverse complement strand
AATTAATAAAACCTTGATTTGAGAGACTCCAAGGAAATAAAAAAGTCAACAATTATGAAAAGGTTGTTTTTTTTGCTAGTTGGAGCACTGCTGTTGGCAAGTTGCGGTTCCTCCGACAAAGGCGAACTGGTGGGCGTGCAAGATCGTCCCTACTTTGAAGACATAGACCTCAAAGGGATGGTCTTCATTAACCAAGGCAACTTCAGCATGGGTGCTGGCACTCAGAATACCACCTACGGCACCGTGCCGCAGCCTCGCACCATGCAGGTTAGTTCCTTCTTCATGGACGAGACCGAAATCACCAACAACGAATACCGTCAGTTTGTGAACTGGGTCATCGACTCCATCGCACGCCGAATGCTCGGCGATGCTGGCGTGGAAGGTTACCTCATCGAAGAAGATGAGTACGGCGAACCCATAGACCCGCCAATCCTCAACAAGAGAGAAAACATTGAATGGGACGAACAGGAGACACGCGAGGCATTGGAAGACCTCTACCTCGCTGAGAAAGATCGCTTCTATCGTATGCGTACGGTGGATCCTGCCAAGCTCAATTACGAATACTACTGGATCGATTATCAAGAGGCAGCCCGCAAGGAGATGAACACCAGCGTAAAGCAGGAGCACAAAGGCAGCATGTTCGCCAACCGCCCCAAAGGGCTGAACAACCGCAGTGCCGTGGTGAAACGCGAAGTGGTCAACGTATATCCCGACACACTGTGCTGGGTGCACGACTATACCTATAGTATGAACGAAGACTTCACACGCCAGTACTTCACCTCCCCTGCCTACGACAACTACCCCGTGGTGGGTGTGAGCTGGACACAGGCTAAGGCTTTCTGCGTATGGCGCAGCAACTACCTGAACCAATATCTGAAGAGCATTGACTATGCCCAGATGAATGACTTCCGCCTGCCCAGTGAGGCTGAATGGGAATACGCTGCCCGCGGTGGTATCAGCGAGATGAGCTATCCTTGGGGAGGCCCTTATGTTCGCAACCCCAATGGCTGCTTCCTGGCCAATTACGAACCCCTTAAAGGTGCATATGACGACGACGGCGGTGTAAGAACACTGATGGTGGGGCACTATGCCCCCAACGACTATGGACTGTACGACATGGCAGGCAACGTGAGCGAATGGTGCATAGACACCTACAACGAGAGTTCCTCTATTATTGAGAACGCCTTGTCACCCTACTACAACTACAACGCTGGCGACGACGACTCTCCCGCCATGAAGCGCAAAGTGATACGCGGCGGTTCTTGGAAAGACCAGAAATACTTCATCCAGGTGCAGACCCGCACCTTCGAGTTCCAAGACACCGCGAAGAGTTACATAGGATTCCGCTGCGTGCAGCCTTATCTGGGTCGTGTGAAAGGCGACAACCTGAAGACCGCCAGCAATGTGAATTAAGACAGCACAACCAGGCTATTGTTATGCATTATGCCACTGGCATCATCCATTAAGTTAACATCGAGCATCCCCTCCATCAGAGGGGGTGCTGTCAAGAAAATAATCTTCTAAATAAGTATTAACTTCAACGACTATGAGTAAATTAGACAATTTTGTAAGAAGCAAAGGTTACAAGAAATTCATGGCTAAACTGTATGGTTGGGGCGCTGCCGTAGTTATTCTTGGTGCGCTGTTTAAAATCAACCACTGGCCTGGCGGTACCCTCATGCTGATTATTGGTATGGGCACTGAGGTTATCATTTTCTTTTTCTCTGCTTTCGAACCTCTGCATATAGAATGGGACTGGAGCCTTGTGTACCCCGAACTGGCAGGCATGAAAGCCGATGCCTGGGGTGAAGACACCCTCACCAGTGAGCAACTGGCATACATGGAAGCCAATGGCCTTAGCACTGGCGAGATGAAAGAAAGAGAGAAGAAAGAACTCCCTGCTACCGCCAAGAACCTGACGGAATCTTTGGATAAAATGCTCACCGATGCCAAGATTGGACCCGAACTGATTAACCGCCTAGGACAAGGCATGAGCAACCTCGCCGACAGTGCCAGCAGTCTCAACAACATGACCACAGCCGTTGCTGCCACCGACAAATTTGTCACCAATATGGACGTGGCTGCCGATGCCGCCAACGATATCAGCACCGCCTATAGACGCGCCGCCGAAAGTATCAACAGCGATGCCAACGTCTCGGCATCCTACAACGAGAGCCTCAAAGATGCCACTAACGCAGTATCATCGTTGAGCAACATCTACAAGGAGACGGCAGCATCGTTGAAGTCCTCGGGCGACAACTCATATCTCGACGAGATGAAGAAGATGGCCAGCAGCCTCTCCAGCATCAATGCTATGTACGAAATCCAACTGCAGAATTCCACGTCACAACTGGAAGCCACCAAAGAGGTGCAAGACCGCATCCAGAACATGGTGGCCAACTTTGCCGACAGCGCGGAAGACGTGCTAAAGTACAAACAGCAGGTGGATGCCCTCACCAAGAAAGTCGCAGAACTGAATCAGATTTACGGTAACATGCTTACCGCCATGCAGACTCGCCTCTAGCACATATTCTTTCTACCCGGTATAATAAATGATGTATTAACGCAAAAACAAGAAAGAATAGACTATGGGTGCAACAAATTGTCCGGAGACACCGCGACAAAAGATGATTCAGATGATGTACATTGTGTACACCGCAATGTTGGCTATGAACGTGGCAGCAGAAGTGCTGAGCGGCTTTGTCACAGTCGGCGATGCCATGAACAAGTCCAACGAAAATATTGAACTAAAACTGGCGGACTCCTATACTATGTTTCAGACTGCATATCAAAACAACCCGGAGAAAACCGCAGAATACTGGAAGAAAGCACAAGAAGTAAAGGACCTATCCAGCGGTATCAAGGGCTACCTTGACTCGTTGCAGTACGAATTCCTCTGCACTATCCAAAGCAAAGCCGAGATAGTGGACCACGTCAAAAAGACTAAGCGCGTGATTCCTCTGAAAGGCCCCAACGGAGAACTGCTGATAGACAGTGCTCGCGTAGCCATTCAACAAGGCGGTTTGAGCGTGATTGACAAAAAGGATGACAACCACTCAGGTTCTGCATACTTCTTTGGCATCAAGGACAAAGCCAGCGGCAAGAGCGTAGAGCTCAAAGAACGTATCGTTAAATACAAACACGCGTTGAAACGTTTGATGGGGGCCGACAGCAATTCATTGCAGATAGCCATGAACGTGGAAGAACCCGGATGGAGCGACCATGCCAAAGCCATGGTGCCGTGGGAAGCTATGAACTTCGACAACACTATCGTCATTGCAGACATGGTTGTACTATCACGACTAAAGGCAGAAGCCATGAATGCTGAATTCGACGCTATCAACGGTCTGTTCAGCCAAGTGAGTGCAGGCGACTTCAAGTTCGATCAAGTGACCGCCATTTCGCGTCCCACCGCTGCCAACGTAATCCAAGGCGGCACCTACGAAACGAAAATCAGCATAGGTGCTTACGATTCCAAAGCCACCTTCACTGCCAATATCAATGGTCAGAAGCTGACGAGCGACGAAACTGGCAGCATCACTTTCAAGAGCGGCAGCGGCGCACCTGGTATGCACACCATCAAAGGTATCGTGTACGTGAAAAAGGATGCTGGTGTAGAGGAATATCCCATCGAGGACAGCTACTATGTCATGGCACCTGTCGCCGTGGCAGAGATGACCAAGATGAACGTGGCATACGCCGGCATCGACAACCCCATGAGCATTTCGGTGCCCGGTGTTCCATCCAAAGACGTGAAGCCCGTGGTTGTTGGCGGTGCTGCACAACTAGTACCAGCAGGCGGCGAGGGCAACTATACATTCCGTGCCACCAAGTTGGGTAAGGTGCAGGTGCAGGTCAATGCAACGACCAATGGCGTCACACGTCCCATGGGCACCAAAGAGATTCGCGTGAAACGCATTCCCGCCCCCGTGCTGAAAGTGGGTAACTTCAAGAACAACGATGTCGTGTCCAGAAACGAGTTTCTCGTGGATCCTACCATCCGTGCCCGCCTTGAGGACTTCGACTTCCAGCTCCCTCCTCTTAAAATCAATTCCTTCTCTTTCAACGTGAGTGGCAGCGGTATGACTGAGATTCAAGGACGTGGCAACAAACTGACCCCCGACATGGTAGACCGTATCAAACGCGCCAAGCGTGGCCAGAAAATATACATTGACGACGTGGTAGTGAAGACTCCCGACGGCGTGACACACACACTGAACGCTGCTTTCCGTATCAATTAACACCCTCACGACTGTAATTGCACAACAACACAATGCCGAAATTGTTACACCACAAAAGGTAAGTGGCATCTTTAAGAATAAGCATAGCCTCGGAGCTGCAAGACAAAGCCAGCACTGAGTTACCAAAGAAAATAACGCTAAAATATCTAAGACATGAAAAAAGTATTGTTTAGCTTAGGATTTTTCTTGCTGCTGGCAGCAGGTTATCATAGCTTAGCACAGACTGTATTGGACGCTGAAGAACACAACTTCAACGACTTTTACAAGAAGGACATGAACGCTGGCAAACAGGCTATGCCGTATGCCCCCGTACGTCAAAGTGACGTAGTGTGGGAGACTACCATCTGGCGTACCATCGACTTCCGAGAGAAGTTCAACCAGTTCTTCTTCTACCCCACCGAGAGATACGAAATTCCTGATGGAGTTAAAGCTGTTGTTTTAATGGGTGATGAAGC
>CAMURW010000147.1 GCA_947097635.1 uncultured Bacteroidales bacterium | reverse complement strand
CAACTTCATACAGTTATAGGACTGCAAACAGTCAACCTTTTTCAGGAAACTACAACAAATGAACGACAATCTTACCTCTGACCGTCCTCTAAATGACAAAACGCAAAACAACAATTTCCCCACCGACAAGCCTCCGGCTGGCCGTCCCCCGCACGCCAGGCGGCCTGTGAACTACTTCAGCCTTACTCTGGCGCTGGTTGTGCTGATGTTGATGGTGGTGGTTCTCTTCCGTGCCCGCTCCAAGAACTTCTACCACGCCAACCGCGAGACGGAAATCAGCACCATCACCGTGCAGGACATATCCGCCGTCAGCGAGTTGAAAATCATGACCATCTACAAGGAAATCCTCGTGGGCTGTCGCAAACAAGGTGACCTCATGGGACTGACGGAATACAAAATCTACGCCATCTATCCTGCCAAGCTGCAGCTGGGATTCGACCTCAGTCGCTGCAAGAACGACTGGTTGGTGCAGCATGGCGACTCCACATTTGTCACCCTGCCACCCATCGAGATTCTCAACAAGGACAACAACTACGTAGACGAGGCCAATCGTCGCGTGCCCATACAAACAGGTAAGTGGAACGGACAGGAGATGAACAGCCTACGCGACGAAGCTAACCGACGAATGATTAACCAGTGTACCAACGAGGGCTGCTGGGAGCAGGCTACCAAACTGGGCAAAGAAGTCATCGCCGACCTGCTGGAGACGCTGGGCTGCCGCAACGTCGTCGTCACCACAGAGCCGCTACCCTTACCCTCGCAACGTAATTAACATAGAACAGCAATGATAATCAGCATTCTATTACTTATTATCACCACATTCGCATTGATATTGTTCCTCGTGCTGGGACGCCCTCGTTTCCTGCACGACGACGGCCAAAGTGCACGTCTTGTCGTGGGACTTCCTCAACTAGGCAAGAAACCCAGCGGGCAGCGGCTGGAACACTGCAAGGCCTCGGTGGCCTGGAACGGCGACCGTTTCTGCAACGAACACCCTGTTCCCAAAGAAAAAGGCAACAAAAGTATGCTGAAAGTGATACAAGAATTCCTCCTTTCCAAGCAGCCGAACAAGGTTCCTCCCGTTCCCTTGCCAGCGATACACACCGACCTCCGTACACTGCCATCAGGCGACTTAGTGGTATGGCTGGGGCACAGCGGGTTGCTGCTGCAGGTAGGAGGACTAAGTATACTGGTAGACCCTGTGCTTACCAATGCCGCACCCGTCTCCTTCCTGGAACGTCCCTTTCCTGGCACGGACATCTTCAAGCCCCACGACATGCCTCCCGTGGATGCGCTCGTTATCACCCACAACCACTACGACCACCTGGACTACGACACCGTACGTCATCTGCGCGTCAAGACAGGTCATGTGGTCTGCCCTTTAGGAGTAGGTGCCACTTTCGAGTTCTGGAACTGGTCGTCGCGCAGCATCACCGAGTTGGACTGGTGGCAAAGCTATCGCATAGAGGGTCCCGAAGGTCCTGTGGACATCGTCTGCACGCCGCAGCACCATTTCAGTGGACGCATGCTGCTGGACGGCAACCGCACCCTCTGGGCTTCCTATGTCGTCATCACGCCAAACCGTCGTCTCTTTCTGGGAGGTGACGGCGGCTATGAAGACCATTTCCGCCGCATTGGCGAGAAGTATGGTCCCTTTGACCTTGCTTTCATGGAAAACGGGCAATATGATGTCAACTGGCGCTATATCCACACCATGCCCGAGCAGCAGGAGCAGGCCTGCCGTGACATCAATGCACACGCCATCTTCAGCATCCACAACGGAAAGTTTGCATTGGCGCGTCATCCCTGGGACGAGCCTCGAAGAAACATCGAGCGCCTACGTGCAGCAGGCCTCACAGTCCTCTCCCCCGCCATCGGCGAGATAACGAGGCTGTAGCTGTCCTACTGGGAGAAAGGTCTCGCCGAAAATACCAGCAAACTTATACGTCGCTACATCCCCCAACGGCACCGACTTCTCCACTGTCGCTGACGACTACATCCTCCATGTGCAAACCGAACCAAACCTCCGCACAAGAAAACTTTTGAGCTTCTCACCCACGATACAAAAAATCTTGTTATCTTTGCACAATCGTGGTGCACTTGACAGTCGAGTCTACAAAACGAACAAATATTATTTGACAACAATAATTTGGAGTATGTTGCGTTTTTAACTATAGTCAATACCGAAAAGTTGTCAATGAAAACGAGAAATATGTGGTTACTATATGCCATCCTCTCAGCCGTGTTTGCAGCTCTCACCTCCCTCTTCGCCAAAGTGGGCATCGAGGGTGTAGACTCCAATCTTGCCACCGCCATTCGCACAGTTGTGGTGGTTGGTATGGCCTGGCTGATGGTGCTCCTCACCCATTCGCTTGGTGGCATCGGCAGCATCACTAGCCGCTGCTGGCTGTTCCTCGTTCTTAGCGGTCTTTCTACAGGAGCCTCATGGCTGTGCTACTACAAGGCCATCCAACTGGGCGAGGTGTCGAAAGTGGTGCCGATAGACAAAATGAGCGTCGTCCTTACTATCCTCCTCGCCATAGCCTTCTTTCACGAAGAATTTACACTCAAGACGGCCCTCGGCACGTTTCTCATCTCCGTCGGCACACTGTTGGTGGTGATATAGACTACGATACTGCAAGAGCAACCTATCACTGATCCCGTGCACTTGAATATATTCCCAGTAGTTTCACGCAATACAATTCAGGAAACGAGGTCTCTACTATTAGACTGCGATACAAACAAAAAGGCCTCCCCCTTTATCGAGTGGGAGGCCTTTTGTTTTTCGGGGTCTTCGAGCAGAATTAGTCTACTGTGGTGTTCCAGTTGTGGGTATCTTCCACCTCGCCCAGCTGGATAGCGCGCAGACGCTCATAGAGTTTCTTGCTGATGGGGCCGGGCTCGTCGCCGAAGGTGTAGCTGTGGCCTGTTTCGGGGTCGTCCAGACGGCTGATGGGACTGATGACGGCTGCGGTGCCGCAAGCACCAGCTTCCTGGAAGTCCTTGAGTTCTTCGAGAGCGACGGGACGGCGCTCGGCTTTGATGCCAAGGTCCTCAGCCACCTGCATCAGGCTCTTGTTGGTAATGGAGGGCAGGATGCTAGTGCTCTTGGGAGTGACGTACACGCCGTCCTTGATGCCGAAGAAGTTGGCAGCGCCGGCTTCGTCAACATATTTCTTCTCTTTGGCATCCAGATAGAACTCGCAGGCGTACTGCCCGCCGTGGCAAGCCTCGGTGTGAGCCTTCAGTGAGGCAGCGTAGTTGCCACCGACCTTGTAAATACCAGTGCCCAGAGGAGCGCTGCGGTCGTATTTGCGGGTAATGACATAGGGGTTGGCCTGGAAACCACCCTTGAAATAAGGCCCTACGGGAGTGACGAAGATGAGGAACAGGTACTCGTCGGCTGGTTTCACACCTACGGTGATGCCCGTACCGATGAGCAGAGGACGCAGGTAGAGACTAGCACCGGTGCCGTAAGGAGGAATGAAACGCTCATTCATCTTCACAACGCGCTTGCACATCTCCACGAACTTGTCCGTGGGCATCTCGGGCATTACGATACCACGGCTGGTGGACTGCATGCGAGCAGCGTTCTCTTCGGGGCGGAATATACGGATCTTGCCATCCTTGCAGCGATAAGCCTTCAAACCCTCGAAAGCCTCCTGTCCATAATGCAGGCAACTGGCAGCCATGTGGATGTTCACAATCTCGCTGGAGCTTACTTCTACCTCGCCCCACGCACCGTTGCGATAATAGCAACGCACGTTGTAATCCGTTTTCATATAGCCAAACGGTAAGCTTTGCCAATCTATATTCATGTATTTAAGTTTATTATAAATTGATAATTTTCTTTATTTACGGTTGCAAAGATACTAAAAAAAAATGATATGCAATGTTTTTTTTGCTTTTCAACTCTTTTCCGCCAATGCTTTCTTCGTGCTACGGTTCTTGTTCCAGAAGCCGTAGACCTCACTGACGTTGCCAGCGGTGGTAAAGGCGTTGATGTTATTGTTGTTGATGAAGGCCATCAAGGCGCTAAATTCGTCCTTGCTGAGCAGTGCTTCCAGTTCTATGCTCTTCTCATTGGTGTAGCCGCCTACCACTTCATACAGTGTGCAGCCGCGGTGCAACTCGTCGATGATGTAACGACGGATACGATCCCACTCCTTGCTAACGATGCACACGCGCTTGTGATTGTTCAGGCTGGCGGTGAAATAGTCCACGATAATGCCGTTGATCCAAGTGCCGATAAGTCCTATCACCACCATGCGGAAGGGATTGATGGCAAAAGCGGTACAGCAGATGACACCGCCGGCGATGGTGACGCTCTTGCCGATGTCGAAGTGGAGATATTTATTCACTATCTTGGCCAGTATGTCCAAGCCGCCAGTGCTGCAGTTGATGCTGAACAGCACGGCCTGCGAGGCACTAAGGACAAGTACGAAGCACAACAGGTCGAACCACGGATCGCCCATAACGCTCATACCTTGCGACACCACGTTGCCGCTGGCATCCAGTACGTCCAGCGTGGGGTTGTGAGTGGCAAATTTCTGCCAGGGCATCACCTTGTCCAGCAGGTCAGTGAAGGGGCCCAGAAGCAGGGCGGTGTATACCGTCTTGATGCCGAACTCCTTCCCTATGAGGAAATAGGCCAGCACCAGCAGGATGGCATTGATAATGAAGATGAGCGTTCCCAAAGGAATGGGAATGAACTCCTTGAGTACTA
>CAMURW010000146.1 GCA_947097635.1 uncultured Bacteroidales bacterium | reverse complement strand
CACGGGGACCTTCGTGGTCCACATCCTCAGCGTTCTTTGCCACTACGTTGCCCGCGATTTCTCCTACCAGATTCATCACTGTGTCGTAGTTCTCCAGCGCCTCTTCGGCATTGGCGGGTGCCTCGTCATACTTTCCGTGGTCGGCAAAGTTCTGCTCCTTCATAGCAGCAATCTGCTTCATCACTGGGTGGTTGAGATAGAATTTGAGGCTATCGTTATCGCTATAAAAATTCATGATTTTGTTGTATTACTTTCTGTTTTTGTTGTAGCTGTCTATCAGCATAGGGACAATCTTGGTGGCATCGCCGATGATGGTGTAATCGGCGATGGAGTTGATAGGGGCATCCGGGTCGGTGTTGATGCTAATGATTTTGCCACTCTGGTCCATTCCTGCGCGATGCTGCACGGCACCACTGATGCCGCAGGCGACGTAGAGTTTGGGACGCACGGTAACGCCAGTTTGCCCTATCTGACGGTCGCCGCCTGCAAAGCCAGCATCCACGGCAGCACGCGTGGCCCCCACTTCGCCACCCAGCACGTCGGCGAGCTTGTAGAGCACCTTGAAGTTTTCCTCGCTGCCCATACCATAGCCGCCGCTGACGACGATCTGCGCACCTTTGATGTTCACCTTGCTGGCTTCTATCTCACGGCTGATGATTTTCACTGCCTCGTCTTCCGCTTTCAGGTATTTATTGGCATCGATGCTGATTACTGTGCCTTTGTAGTCGGTGTCGTAGACTTCTTTTTTCATCACACCCTCACGTACCGTTGCCATCTGAGGACGCGTGCTGGGACACACGATGGTGGCGATGATGTTGCCGCCGAAAGCAGGGCGTATCTGATAGAGGATGCTGTCGTAGTGCTGCTTGGTGACGAGGTCGTCGTGGTCGCCGATCTGCAGGCTGGTACAGTCGGCGGTGAGTCCGCAACGCAAGCTGGAGGCTACACGGGGTGCCAGGTCGCGTCCCACGCTGGTAGCACCGAAGAGGACGATATCGGGTCTGCGTTCCTCGATGACCTCACTAACGACGGCGAAATGGGGCAGCGTGCGATAAGGAGCCAGGCGCTTGTCGTCGGCCACCAGCACGTTGTCCACGCCATAAGGCAGCACCTGTCGCTCTATTCCTTCGAGGCTACAACCGCACACTATGGCTTCCAGTTCGGTATGTAGTTCGCTGGCCAAACTGCGGCCTTTGGTGCAAAGCTCCAGGCTTACGTCAGCGACTTTATTTTGATCGGTAAGTTCGCAATATACTAAAACCATATGATAGTGTTATGTTATCCAATAATATGTTCGTTGATTAAGATTTTCACCATGCCATCCAGGCCTGCGGCGGTGGGTTCCACGTTGACGTTGTCCTTGTGCGCCAGCACCACGTTGTCTATTTTCTTCACATTGGTGGGCGACCCCTTCTTGCCCAAGCGGTCGAAATCGGGGTTCACGTCGTCGGCAGTCCATATCTCTGGTGTAAAACGGCTGTATTTTATCAGACGGTGCGCGTGTGGATAGCGTGCCTCGTGTGCGCTGCCAGTCACCGTGACCATGCACGGAAGAAGGCATTCCACCGTCTCCACTCCGTTCTCCAGGCGACGTGTTACGCGGATTTTTTCGTCGCTCACGGCCACCAGTTCTTCGGCATAGGTAATTTGGGGAAGCCCCATCTTCTCCGCCACCTGGGGACCCACCTGCGCGGTGTCGCCGTCGATGGCCTGACGTCCGCCCATGATAAGGTCTACCTTGCCGATTTTCTTTACGGCGCAGCTTATAGCATAGCTTGTAGCCAACGTGTCGGCACCTGCAAAGCGGCGGTCGCTAATGATGATACCACGGTCGGCTCCTCGGCTCAGCGCATCTCTCACGATGGTGGCTGCGCGATCCGGTCCCATGGAGAGAACGGTGATGCGTACGTCCTGAAGGCGCTCTTTCACTTCCAATGCCATTTCCAGTGCCTGCAGGTCTTCGGGGTTGAAGATGGCAGGCAGCGCGGCACGGTTCACGGTGCCGTCAGGGTTCATTGCATCGGGTCCCACATTTGCGGTGTCGGGCACCTGCTTAATAAGTACTACAATATTAAAACTCATCTTTTCTTATTTTCTTATCTTATTATTTATATATACTATAAAAATGCCTACCTGCTGCCTTACGGTCTCCACGGCGGCATAGGGCATCGTTTGCGGGTCCTGGCATTCCGGGGACAATGATGGCAGAATAAAACGAATAAACGCAGTGGCGACAGAATTATTGTGTTTGTTAAATAAAAGTTAATTCTTATCTTGGAGTGGGGGACACAAATCACTCTTTCACGCGCAGGAAGTCCCTGCCGTCGTAAGTGAGGGTATCTTTCTCCACGATGAAGTCGCTGGTCATGAGACGTGCGGCATCTATCTGGTTGCTGAACTCGCTGCGGTCGCGCGTGATAGTGCCTGCGCCTTCGAGGTAGGTATAGGTGAAAATGAACTTGCGGTCCTGCCCGTTGAAGCGGAAATAGCCTCCCCTTTTGGAAGAGAAGCGTATGGTGCTTTGGTCGGAGGCACTGTTCCGGAATCGCCAGGTGGTGCCCGAGAGGTCGTGCATCACGTTGTCCTTTACCTCGGCAGCATCGAATGTCGTTGTTCCATCCATCCTTACAACGGCTTTCGCCGGCTTAGTGGCATTGCTAGTGGTGGTTTTCGTTTTCTGCTGTTTGTCGGCCTGCTTGTTCTGTGCCTGTCCCAGAAGCGGCATTGTGGCAAGCAGCAACACTGTGGCCACAGACAGCGCGAGGGTAAGTAATTTCTTCATATCAAGGATGTATTTTTCGTATTTACACTATGCGAACGTCAAAGCCGCAAGAATATTGTGCGTGGAAAGTATTTTTTTGCCTTCTTCGCTGTTTGGTTCATTATGCTTCGCCGATGAGTGCCAGGTATTCATCCTCATTCTTCACCGGCACGCCTATTTTCTCGGCTTTCTTCAGTTTCTCGGCCCCCGCCTTGTCGCCGGCGAGGAGAAAAGTGGTCTTGCCGCTGATGCTGCTGCTCACTTTGCCGCCATGTGCCTCTATGCTGGCTTTTATCTCCTCGCGGCTGAAGTGCCGAAAGGTGCCGCTCACTACTACCACCGTACTGTCCAGCCAATTGCTGAGCTGCTTTCGGTTGCTTTGGAATTGCAGCCCCGCCTGTTTCAGCCGTACCACCAGATGTTCGTGTTCGGGCTTGCTGAAGAAGTCGCAGATGGTTTGAGCCGTCTTGTCGCCTACATCTTCCACTTGGGCTATCTCCTCTGCCGTGGCAAGCATCAGGGCATCGATGTTTTTGAAATAGGCTGCCAGCTTTTTGGCCCCCACTTCTCCCACGTATCGGATGCCCAAGGCAAAGAGCACGCGTTCGAAGGGTACGCACCTGCTGTCCTCGATGGCGCGAACCAGGTTGTCGGCGCTCTTTTCCTGTATCGACGCACCGACAGAAGCGGCATCGCCTTGCTCGGGATTGCTCACCCCCAAGCCGATGAGCTGTTCTCTCTTTAAGTCGTAGAGGTCGGCGGCATTGTGCACCATGCCTTCCTGATACAGCAACTCCAGTCGCTCCGTTCCCAAGCCGTCGATATTCATTGCCTTACGGCTCACGAAATGCTCCAGGCGCCCTATTATCTGAGGATGGCAGCCCTCCTGGTTGGGACAATAGAATCCCGCCTCACCCTCTGCGCGCACCAGACCTGTCCCGCATTCGGGGCAGTGGGTGGGAAAGACGTAAGGTTTCGCCCATTCGGGACGTTTGCTCATATCCACACCTACCACTTTGGGAATAATCTCGCCGCCTTTTTCCACCAGCAGGTCATCGCCCACGCGTATGTCCATCTTCTGGATAAAGTCGGCATTGTTCAGCGTAGCACGCTTCACAGTGGTGCCTCCCAGCCACACTGGCTCCATGTTGGCCACTGGCGTCACTATTCCCGTGCGTCCCACCTGCAGGCCAATGCTCTTGAGGGGTGTGGCGACCTGCTGTGCCTTGAATTTGTAGGCTATGGCCCAGCGCGGGCTCTTGGCGGTGAGCCCCAGTTCGTTCCACAGCGCCACTTGGTTCACTTTTATCACGATGCCGTCGATGCCGAAGGGAAGGGTCCAGCGTTCCGCGTCCCAATAGTCGATGAATGCGCGTATCTCATCGATGTTCTTGCACTCTTTGATATACGGCATCACCTTGAAGCCCATCTGCTTGGCCCACTGCAAGCGATGGTAGTGGCTGTCCAGCTGGCGAGGCCATCTCTGCAGGGCTGCAGCCTCGTCGAAAGGCGGCAGCATCATGAAATACATGCAGAACAGCAGCTTCCTTTTCGCCGTTTCGCTGCTGTCCTGCAGCTTCAGCGATCCGCTGGCGGCATTGCGGGGATTGGCGAAAGGATCGTCGCCGTCGACCAACCGTTGCGCATTCATTGCCTCGAAGGCGGCAAAAGGATACACCACCTCTCCCCTGGCCTCGAAATCGTCGGGATAGTCGCCTTGCAAAGTAAGGGGGATAGTGGCTATGGTGCGGGCATTGGAGGTGATGTCGTCGCCCACGATGCCGTTTCCGCGTGTCACTGCCTGCACCAGTTGGCCATGCTCGTAGGTGATACCTATGGCCACACCGTCGTATTTCAGCTCGCAGGTGTAGGAAAAGGGGATGTCGCCCAGCAGCCTGCGGGTGCGGGCTTCGAAGTCCACGATTTCCTCTATGCTGTAGGTGTTGCCCAGCGACAGCATCGGCAGCCTGTGCATCACCTGTCGGAAGGATTTGTTCACAGCGCCGCCTACCCTCTGAGTGGGCGAGTTGGGGCTTGCCAACTCGGGATAGCGCTGCTCCAAATACACCAAT
>CAMURW010000145.1 GCA_947097635.1 uncultured Bacteroidales bacterium | reverse complement strand
GTTAATGATGTGCTTCAAGGCTTTCTGCACCTGCAACCTGTCTCCGCCACGCTGTAAATATTGAGGATGCCGTTCAGCATCCCCTCTATGTCTGCGAATAAACTTTCCTCCTTCTCTATCAGCACACCTGCGACGTACGGTAGCAGGATGCCTAACAGTTACTTCAGCATCACCAGTCCATTAATGGTAAGTTCGCTGCTACCACTGTATACACGTCCCAAATATAGATCCACAAAGACGAAATGAGGATTCTCTGATGTGGACGCTGGCCTAGTCGGACTAGATAGTCCAGTACGTCAAGGAGAACTGGAAACAAGACCCTGGGATAGGAGGCGTGAAACTATGGCGCATGTACCAGAAGGCTTTCGGAAAGTAATAGGCAGAGACCGATTCATGGAAATACTTGCTGTACAGCACCTCAAACTGAGACAGAAAAGACGTGCGTCGCGTACGACGGACTCCTCACATGGACTGCCCCACATACTCCAACCTTATCAAACAGGTAATCCCAACAAGGCCTATCCAGATCTGGGTAGGCGACATCACCTGCATTTCCATATGGACAAATAAGAATGAATATCGATTCTGCTATCTTTCAATGATTCTTGATACCTATATCGAGGAAGTCTACGGACGGAACGCGAGCATCACCCTGGAGACAAAATACCCCATGTAGGGCTGAGGACAGCCAATCATTTTCAGGAAACCACACAGAGGTAAAAAAAAATCACATAACTCTACGTGCATATCAAAAAAAATGAGTACTTTTGCATCCGAAATATTGTACACGAACTATTCATTATGAAACGACGTACCTTGCTATTATTATTACTGTTATTCTGCGGCCTAAGTGCTATCTCTCAGACCCTTGTGCAAGATGGCAGCAATAAACTTTATGGTTACAAGAACAGCGACGGCGAGTGGCAGATTGCCCCCCAATTTGGCTTCGCCTACCCCTTCCAAGGGCATATTAAACGCTTTGCCGTGGTGGAACGAGACCGCTACTGGGGCTGCGTGGACGAACGCGGCAACATGATTGTGCGCAACATCTTCCTCACGCACCAGGAGGCTGAGACGGCAGGGATGGAATGGGAGAAAGGCGACGAACCTGGCAAATGGCTGTATCCCATGGAGAACTATGCTACAGGTCGCTGGGGATTCGTGGACTACTACGGCAACTGGAAATATGAGGCTATATATGAACGTGCAGAACAATACTATGGCGTGGAGCCTATGAGCTATGCCCCGGTAAAATTGGACGGACGCTGGGGCTGCATAGACAGCAAGGGAGTGCTGACGATTGCAGCCATCTTCCTAGAGAAAGAGCATGCCGACCTAGCGGGAAAACAATGGATAAACGGCCTGCACTACGACACATGGCTATACCCCACCACTGACAAGGAGACGGGGCTGTGGGGCTACGTGAACTACCTTGGAAGATGGATAATCAGTCCCGTTTTCGAGGATCATGACTATTATGGTTGCGACAACAACTACCTGTACTGCCAGGTGAAAAAAGACGGACGCTGGGGCAACATAGACCGCCACGGCAACGTGATCTCACAAATGATTTTCTTTACCAGGCACGATGCCTCCTACGCGCTGACGCAGATAGAGCACAATCGCCCCAAGAATGGCTGGCGGCTGCCAGTGACAGACATAGAGACAGGCAAATGGGGGTGGGTGGACTGCACGGGCGAGTGGTGCATAGAACCGATGTACGAAGGTGCCAGCCACTTCACCACCGACACAGGCCGTTTCGCCACTGCCCAACTGGACGGCAAATGGGCCTGCATACACGACAACGGAGAGCTGCTGAGCAAGAACGTCTTCGTACTGAGCAGCGATGCCTGGAAAGCTGGCTATGAGTGGGATAACGACCAGGAACTGGGACACTGGCTGTGGCCCATACGCAACGAGGCAGAACACAGCTGCGGATGGGTGAACTTCAAAGGCGAATGGGTGATACTGCCCCGCTTTGAGGACGGCCAACTGTTCATCAAGACCTGGAACAATCGCGTGGCACCCGCCAAGATGGACGGCAAATGGGGCTGCATAGACCACACTGGACAATTCGTGGTAGCGAACATCTACAACACCGCCGCCGAGGCACAGGTAGCAGGTCGCCAATGGGCCGCCAAAAATAAATTCTAATCATTCATTAATGAACTACACCATACAACACGCCAAAGTGGTCAACGAAGGCACCATCACGGAAAAGCCGGTCTACATCGTGAATGGACACTTCGCCGTCACTGCCGCTCCAGACTCCGAAACCATCGATGGTACAGGCTGCTACCTGCTGCCAGGTGTCATAGACACGCATGTCCATTTCCGCGACAGCGGCGATGGCAGCAACCCCGCCGGCGACTTCCGCACCGAAAGCCAAGCAGCGGCATTGGGAGGAGTGACCAGCGTGATAGATATGCCCAACACTCTTCCGCAGACCGTGACGCTGGAAGCCCTGGAACGCAAAGAGCAGATGGGTGCAGAGAAAAGCGCTGTGAACTATGCCTTTTACATGGGCGTTACCCACAGCAACATCAACGATCTCCTGGCAATAGACCCCACGCGTTATGCCGCCATCAAGTTGTTTCTTGGCTCATCGACCGGTAATATGCTGATGAACGACTCTGAGAAACTGGATCGTCTTTTCCGCGAGAGCCGCAAACTGATAGTGGCACACTGCGAGGACGAAGGCATCACTCAGGACAATCTGCGCAACTTCAAAGCCGATTTCGCCGGCACCGGCAAAGAGACGACAGCGCTGCATCCCCAGATTAGATCCACAGAAGCCTGCTACGTGTGCAGTTACAAAGCCATAGAGCGTGCCACAAAATACGGCACCCGGTTTCATTTGGCGCATATAAGCACGAGTACGGAGTTGAACCTACTGAGCAACAGGCCACTGGAAGAAAAGAACATCACCGCGGAGGTGACACCCAACCATCTGTGGTTTGATGACCGCGACTATGCCGAACACGGCAACATGATAAAATGCAACCCTGCCATCAAGAGCAACGACGACAGGATGGGACTGTGGGCTGGTCTGTACGACGGTCTCATCGACACCATAGGCAGCGACCACGCACCGCATCCCCTAGAAGCTAAACAACGACGCTATTTCGATGCCCCCAGCGGCATTCCCAGCATACAGCACACCCTGCTGATGATGACGGAGAGTTTCTTCAACAGTTGCACCACCCCCAGCGAGCACGCGGAACTGATAAAAAACTGGCTGCCACTGATAGTGCAGAAGATGTGCCACAACCCCGCCCTGCTATTCGGCATAAAGCAACGCGGCTTCGTACGCCACGGCTACTGGGCCGACGCAGTACTGGTGCGCCCACTGGTAAACGGCAGAAAGGTGACAACGGAGAGCCTGAGGTATAAATGCGGATGGTCGCCACTGACGAACATGAACTTCCACAGCGAAATCGCAAGCACATTCGTAAACGGCCGCCGTGTGGTGAACGAAGGCATGCTGGACGAAAACTGCCGAGGCACGCTACTGGAGTTCTGCAAATAATACATAGAAATTTATAGTATATATTCACACCGACTATCCGATCCTAGAGCCCCCCGAAGGACATGATAGGAACAAACGTACAAAGATGATGAAAAAGTTAACTATTTTCCTGTGTTGCCTGCTGATGCTGGCCGCCAACACCTACGCCATTCAACGCCGCAACATAAAGCCCAACCAGCTGCCACAAACAGCACGCACCTACCTGCAGACCTATCTCGCCGACCAGTCCATCCGCCAGGTGACAGAAGTGAC
The DNA here is from genome assembly GCA_947097635.1 of uncultured Bacteroidales bacterium. Taxonomy (GTDB): domain Bacteria; phylum Bacteroidota; class Bacteroidia; order Bacteroidales; family P3; genus Colimorpha. The sequence continues at coordinate 1,091 of CAMURW010000145.1, read as the reverse complement.
AGACGAGTACAAGGTGACCTACGAGGTGCTGCTCACCAATGGCAGCATGATTATTTTCAACCGCGACGGCGGCTGGAAAGTAATCAGTATGCCAGAACAAACCGTGCCGCGCGACATCATCCCCGCCGACATACAGGTGTTTTTAGAACGCAACTATGGTCGCTACTACAGCGTGACACGCATCGCCAAGATGAAAGAAGGCTACAAGGTGACGGTGAATGGTCAGGAGTTGCTATGCAACGCCGCCAACATGGCACACATGCAGTTCCAGATTGATGCCGACAGCATATACCGCAGCGATCACAATGGCCTCTCGGAAAGCGAAGTGGAAGCCATACACCACAAGAAAGTGGTGAAACGTCGCAGGTTCCTGAAAATACACGACGACGGCAGCAAAGAGCGCGAGACGCAAGACAAACGCATGAAGAGCAACGGGCGTCCTTAACCCAACGAAACAAAATTAATTCATTAACTAATATTTTTTCAATTCATTCCTAAATGGAAACAAACAAGTTACAAAAAGTTAGTTCCATCACAAAAAAAATGCTGGTGGGGCTACTGGGAGCTTTCTTGCTCCTGTTTCTACTGTTCCACATGTGTGCCAACCTGCTGATACTGCGGGCTGACGACGGAACCGCCTACAGTGCTTTCTGCCACTTTATGGGCACCAACATCTTCGTGAAGATATTTGAGGGGGTGCTGTTGGCAGTTTTAGTGCTACACATCTGCCTGACGCTATATTTGTGGCTGCAAAACCGCCGTGCGCGAGGCACAGAACGTTACCATCAACCTAGCAAGACCAAGACAGCCACGGGCAGCAAGATGATGGCACTCACCGGCATTCTCATCTTCGCCTTCCTAGTGATGCATTTCTTCAACTTCTGGCTCATCAAGATGGACGTGGTGAAAGGCACCTATATGGTGAAGTCCGAAGCTATGCAGAGCGAAGAGATCATGTCACTGCAAAACGCCAGCCAACAATATCAGATGACACCAGACGAGTTTATTGCCATGTACGAGCAACAGGTACAGGCCAATGCAGGCCAGTTGGACTCTGCCACGGCAGCTATGGTCAACGAAAACCTTGCTAA
>CAMURW010000144.1 GCA_947097635.1 uncultured Bacteroidales bacterium | reverse complement strand
AGTTGCGAAACAGCCCAAACCAATCTCTCTCACATATAATATTTAGTAAGTCAAAATACATAAATCACTTTCCCTGCTTCGTCAAGCCCAGCAAAAGAAAGAGAGAGACCTCACGAAAAGGTCTCTCCCAAAAGTATTAAAAAATGAAAAAAAAATTTGTCAAATGACCGATGTTGCCTCACGACTTCCTGGCAAATTTCCCTATAGCGAGGGAAACGTTGCCAGTGTGTGTCCGAAGCTATTTTTCTTCGGGAATCACTGAGACGTAGGAACGGTCTTCGCGACCTTTGCTGAACTTCACTGTGCCATCTACGAGGGCAAACAGGGTGTTGTCCTTACCCATCCCAACATTCTGACCCGGGTTATGGCGTGTGCCACGCTGGCGCAGAATGATGTTGCCAGCGATGCAGTGCTGACCGCCAAATATCTTAACACCTAAACGTTTGCTTTCGCTTTCACGACCATTAGTAGAACTACCTACACCTTTTTTGTGTGCCATATTCTCTTACGTTTTTCTGGGTTTAACAAATAGTATAAAACTGAAAATTAGTGCTACAACCTAGCTAGTTGATGCTGTCAATCTTAATCTGGGTCAGATAGTCACGGCTGCCGTTGAGGGTCTGGAAACCTTTGCGACGGATCTTGCGGAAGACGAGCACTTTCTTGCCTTTCAAATGTTTCAGTACAGTGGCTTTCACACTGGCACCCTCGACGTAGGGTTTACCAACGATAACGTTGCCATCATTGTCTTTGAGCATCACGGTGTCAAAAGAAACCTCGCTTCCTTCGTCGTTTTTCAGACGGTTCACGAAGATCTTCTGATCTTTGGCTACCTTGAATTGCTTGCCTGCGATTTCTACTATTGCGTACATTTTACTTTATATATTTTTGTATATTTTTTCCACAAAATGAAGTGCAAAAGTACTGACTTTTTCCGATGTGGCAAAATATTTTTTGTCTTCAATCAAGAATAACACTGATTTTCAGATTATTAAAACCAGCTTTTACATAAAAAAAGGTCCAGAATAAGGCATCACCTTGCCATTATCGGGACACATTTCCAGCAATTTCGCCACTGTTTTGTGTAACGTAGGGTGCACATAATCGGGCATGATTTCCGCCAATGGCTGCAAAACAAAACGTCGCTCCGCCAAACGAGGATGCGGCACCTGTAGAGAGGGCGTGTCAACTACTTGGCTATTGAAGAAAACAAGGTCTATGTCTATGGGACGGTCGCTGTAACTGTTCTTGTCCTGCGGACGTGTGGGGTGCTGCAGGGGATTATGGACATGCCGGCGTCCCTGTTCTTGCTCTATGCCTAGCACAGTCTCCAGTACCTGCAGCGGCGTTAGCTCCGTATCCACAACCACCGCTTCGTTCAGGAAACTCTGTCGAGACTGGAAGCCCCAGGGTGCTGTGTCGTACACTGAACTGATATTGGCAACCACGCCCACGCGTTGCTGAACAAGTTTCACAGCTTGCTGCAACATTGCCATCCTGTCGCCCTGATTGCTGCCCAGCAGCAGCACCGCCGTATTTGTGCGCCACCGGTAGTGCAAAGTGTCTTCCCAATGCGACTGGTTGAGCTGTTGCAGGAAAGCCGTTCGTGGTATGGGGCGAGCGCCCAAGTTATACAGATGCTGCGTCTCTTGCTGGGCATCGATAAAGCGGAAGTTGTGCAGGGTGGCGAACTCCACCAGTTTTATAAAAGCCGCTTTGCTGGCATCGTTGACAGTGTGGAACATGCTTTCGCCAAAGAATAGGTCCGCCAGGCTTACTCCGTATAATCCTCCCACCAGCGTGCCGTCGAGGAACGTCTCGAAGCTATGCGCGAATCCCTGATGGTGCAGCTCCAAGTATGCCAGCACCATCTCTTCCGTTATCCAAGTGCCATCCTGCCCCTGCCGCTGCGTGCTGCCGCAGGCTCGCATCACTTGCTCGAAACAAGTATCCACACGCACTTCGAAACGTCCGCTTTTCACCAGCCGCCGCATATTCTTGGTGTAGCGGAAATCCTGGGGATAAAGAATCATGCGAGGGTCGAGGCTCCACCACATTATAGGATTACCACCGCTGTACCAAGGGAAGATGCCACACGCATAAGCATTAAGAAGGCGGCCCACGCTGAGGTCCCCTCCAACAGCCACAAAGCCTTTTTCGTCCGCCGCTTCGTCGGCATTGGGAAAGGCGATGTTATCTTTTAAAAGTTTATAGGGCATTTAAATGACTAGAAAAATAAGAGCCTCTATGCTCTATCAGCCGCAGTGGATGTTGGCTTCCACCAGTTCCAGCACCTTATCCTTGTCGTTGCCTATGTTGGCTCTCAAGGTGCGGTCGTTGAAGGAGCGGAGGCTCTTCAGCACAGCATCTATCAGCGCTGGGGTGAATACCCCCTTGTCCTCATACACTGCACGGTCACGCTCCAGCACATCGGCGCTTGCGCAGCAACTGTCCGGCAAGGTCTCCAGGCGTTTCAGCACTTCCTCGTGTTCGAAGATGTTCACGCTAACGTAGCGATCTTGGGCGTACTGTACGGCATCTTTCATCTCAAATCCGTGGCGTGCCGCCACTGCCATCCCTGCCAGCAGCAGGTAGATGTTGGCACTGCCGTCGGGCGTACGCAATTCTATGGTCTGCTTGTGGCTGAAGTCCACCTCTTCCTTCTTCTCCAAGGGGTTGCAGTCTGCCATCATATTGCCGCTGCCCTTTGTCCATCCCAGAGGCACTCGCACCATGGCGCTGCGGTTGCGATCGCCCCAGCAGATGTTGGTGGGTGCCTCCTGATGAGGCACCAGACGGAAATAGCTGGTTGGGTTGGTGTCGCCGAATGCCGTGAGGCTGCCCGCGAGACTCAGTATGCCTGCTATAGTCTTGAACGCCACCTCGGTGAGGCCGTTGTCGCCGACATACATATTCCTGCCATCCCTGCTCACACGGGTGTGGATATGCATGCCGCTGCCAGCCTTGCCCACGGTGATTTTGGGCGCGAAGGTGACGGTGACACCGTATTTGTACCCCAAGGTACGCATAATCCATTTGGCCACTGCCAGCTGGTCGGCACAGTCCTCTATGTAGGTGGGAAGGAACTCTATCTCGTTCTGTTCATACATCAGGTCGCCCACAGTGAAGTTGCCTACCTCGCTATGGCCGTATTTGATGAGCCCGCCGCTTTCAGCAATGAGTTTCATTGCCTCGCAGCGGAAGTTCTCAAACTTGCAGAAAGGCGTGCTGGTGTGGTATCCGCGCTGGTCTGCGGGCAGGTAGTCGTCCTCCTTAGGCGCCACCACATAGTACTCCAGTTCGCCCATGGTCTCGAAATCCATGCCGCCGGTGGCTTCCTTGAAAGCCATGTTGGCTTTGTGCAGCGTGTATTCGGGTGCCATTTCAAAAGGCTCGCCGTCCTTGGTGTAGAAGTTGCACAGAACGTCCAGTGTGGGTATCTCGGCAAAGGGGTCTATGAAGGCGGTGCGGAACCGTGGAATCACATACAAGTCGCTGCTGCCGGCTTCCAAGAATGGAAAGAGGCTGCTGCCGTCCACGCGTTCGCCGCTGGTCAGCACCTCATCGGCGTGAGCCAAGCTGTTTATCACAAAGTTGAGAGTCTTCAACTTGCCGTCGTGGGCCATGTAGCGGAAGTTGATCATCTCTATCTGCATCTCCTCGATGACATGCAGCATGTCATCCTTGGTGAACTGACTGGCGGGTTTTTCCAGGAAAGCCACCAGGCGATTGGGATTGAGTGTAAAGTTTTCTTTATTCATAAAATGGTGACATTTAAATACGATATTCTAAAGAATGAGAATGCCTCAAAGTCAATGTGACTTTGAGACTGCAAAGATACGACACTTTTTCGATGTGACAAAAAAATATTTCAAAAATAATTGAAATACTTGCCCGCAAATAACTAAGAAACTGTTTAGAGACTACTTAAAGCTGAATTCAAGCCGCAACTGCAACTTTGTTTGCAATATTTATTAATTTAAAATCGGAGGCAAAGATACGATAAGTTTCTTAAATTGGAGAAAGAGATTTCAATCTTTTCCTTGGACGAGGGTTCAGCAACAGCCTTGCTGTGGGCAACATTTCAACAAGCTCTGTCTCTTTTGCCTCTCTTTTTCGGTAAAAGTTGCACATATGAGCTGGACTTAGGGGTGAAGGATTTCAGACTTAGGGGTGAAGGATTTCAAATAATTAATATCGTGTACGTTTACCTTGGTAATGTCAAAGGAATGGACGATTCCGCTGAGACCACGGACGGCATGCAGTTTGTATCCGTAGTAGTAGACGCTTTGCGAGGCGCAGAATCCATAAGAAGGCGCTGTCTCATGGTCCAGGTTTGCATCTTGACGACCTGGAGATGTGGCGCACCTCGATGGGTTTTGAATCGATGCACAATGAGAACCTGCCACCGTCGATCTTGTCAGCGATGCGTTCTCGAGTTGTGTGTATCGATAGTTTTTTATAGCAACTTGGTTTTCACTACAAAATATGAAAAGATATTGACATGCATAACTTTATTTTTAGACAAGTCTCAACATGTTCATTCATCCAACAGGTGGGAATAATGACATTACCGTCAACGTTTATATCACTTTCAGTTCCTGAAGTGCGTAAAGGATGCCTTCGTCATCCACACTGGTGGTAACATAGTCGGCATGCTCTTTCACGGCGGCTGCGGCATTACCCATTGCCACACCCATGCCCACGTATTCCAGCATTTCCACGTCGTTGCCTCCGTCGCCGAAGGCCATCAGTTCGCTGCACTGTAGTCCAAGGTGCTTCGCTACCGCTTCTATCCCCCTTGCTTTGCTGCTGCAGGAGGGGATGAGGTCGCTGAAGAAAGGATGCCAGCGCGGCAGTCGACAATGCGGCAGCAGATTC
>CAMURW010000143.1 GCA_947097635.1 uncultured Bacteroidales bacterium | reverse complement strand
CCAATGCCACCTACTATGCCATGCCGGCATTGACCATAGACAGCGGATGCCCCGCTCCCACCAACCTCGTGGCGAGTGGCATCACCACAAACGCCGCCACTGTGACCTGGAGGAACACCTTCTCGGCAGCCGCCAGCTGGTATCTTTACTATAAGGCCGCGTCCGGCACGGCCTACGACAGTGTGTTGGTGACCGACACCACCTATACTTTTTCAGGCCTCTCCTCGAATACGGAATACAATTATTACCTCCGTGCCAATTGTAGCGACCGTCTTTCCGGAGCCACGATGACGGGCACGTTCCGCACTGCATGCGGCAACATCACCACACTACCCTTCTCCGAGAACTTCGACACCTATGGCACCCACAGCTACGGCGGCGCATATCCTTTCCCCACGTGCTGGGCCAAGACCAACGACGGTGTGTCCCACTTCCCCTTCATATCCCCTTCCAGCAAGGTCTCCCCTCCCGGCAGCCTGTACTTCAGCAGCGGCGCACACAAGAATGTCATCGCCAGCCTGCCCAGGCTGGACGACGCCATCGCGCTGACAGACCTGAAAGTCTCGTTCAAATATCAGACTTACAGCGTCGGCCAACGCATCATCGTGGGCGTGATGACCGACAACACCGACAGCCTTACTTTCCAGGCCGTGGACACCATTGACGTGCAGAACGACGACTGGAACGACGTCGCCGTCTCCTTTGCCGGCTACACGGACACCGGACGCTACATAGCCATACAGGAAGCCTGCAACCCCATCACCGGCATGGGAAACAACGGCTTTGTGGACGACCTGGTGGTGGACTACCTACAAGCCTGCGAGACACCCACGCTGCTGGCGGCAACGCAGAGCGCGACGGCGGCAAACGCAGTGGAACTCTCCTGGAATGCCATAGGCAACGAGACCTCCTGGACCGTCTACTATATGAATCTTGCGGACAGCACCGCGGCAAGCGAAATAGCCACCACAAATCCCCACACAGTGCAGAACCTGGACTATGAAACCGAATACACCTTCCGCGTCGCCGCCCACTGCGCCTCCGGCGAGAGCGACAGCAGCAACATCGCCACCTTCGCTACCCCCTGCCAGTTGGCCGCACTGCCCTACCGACAGGACTTCGAAGGCATTGTGAACGACGGCGACCTGCCCGCCTGCATGGATAAGGCAGGCACGAACGTCACCACTTTCACCTCGCGCCAAAGCGGCGGCACGGGAAGTGGCGCCTGGAGCTCCTATGCGCAGAGCGGCAACAAGTTCGCATGCTTCAAGACCAATGCCAAGGGCAACCTCTACACGCCCATGATGCATTTCTCGTCCGACAGCGTCTACACGCTTTCCTTTGCCTACAAAAGCGACGGCAAGACAGGTTGGAGACGGCTGGCGGGGTATCTCTATTCCTCCACCGCCATCGCCGATAGCGCGATGGTGATAGGTTCGCCCATCAACGAGTTCGCCGCGGGCGACTCGCTATACCACACCTACACCGGCAACTTCACCCCGCTGGTGGACGGCAACTATTACCTTGGCATACGCTGCTCGGCCAACTACAGCTGCAACCATCTGGCCATCGACGACATCAACGTATACGTACAGAGCCCCGACGCAGTGATCATGCCCACGCTGGGACGGGCCCAAGCCACGGTGGTATCGACCGACAGCGCAACGCTCCTCGCCACCTACAGCCAAGGGCAGAACGTGACGATTAGCGACAAGGGATTTCAATACAAGATAAGCGACTCCACCGAATGGATGCTCGTCAGCGATACCGACAGCCCCGATGACACCATCCACCTTATGCTCGACGCGCTGCAAGCCAGCACCGCCTACGACTACCGCGCTTTCCTGCTGCTGTCGTTAGACACCGGCGACACCTATCTCTATTCCTCCACGCAGCATTTCAGCACACCCTGCGCCACTTTCGCATTCCCCTACACGCAAGGCTTTGAAATGCTGACAGCCAACGACGAACTGCCCGCATGCATGGCCATAGACGGCACCGCAGGCAAGGTGAAGACCTACGCCTCGCTGCCGTCGGGCGCGCTGCACGGACGCAAGGCACATGCCGGCAACGGCTTCGCCTCGTTCTCCTATAGCTGCAACAACACACTGTTCACCCCCTCCTTCGAGATGACGGCCGGAACGAATTATCAGCTACAGTTCTACTACGCCACAGACGGCGACGAGGGATGGAAAAAACTTGAACCCAAACTGTTCTACACACAGAACGGGGCCGACAGCGTCATGAGGATAGGCAACGGCGTATACGATGTCGCCGACACGGCCTACCGGCTCTATAGTGCCATCTTCACCCCCGCCGTCAGCGGCACCTATTACATCGGTATCTACTGCAAGGCCACGAGCAACCCCTGGTATTTCTGCATCGACGACATCAGCGTGCAGGAACTTGCCGACGACACCCCCGTGGCGCCCCACTTCCTTGCCGCCGTCGCCGACAGCGTTACCACCACCACTGCCGTGCTGGACGCCACATACGACGAAGGCGCCAACGTGACCATCACCGCCCGCGGCTTTGCCTACAAGGCGGCAAACGATGTCGCATTCACCTTTACCGCCGCCAGTCAGTATGCCGACACCACGATGCACCTCGCCCTGACGGGCCTGCAGCAGAACGGTACGACGTATCTCTACAAAGGCTATATCATATACACCGCCGATACGCTCACCGATACCGTCTTCTCTATGCCCGGATCTTTCTCCACGGCATGCACCTCTATGCCGCTGCCCTACAACGAAGGGTTCGAAACCCTGCTGGCCAACGACGACCTGCCCGGCTGCATGGGCGTGGAGAGTGGCACCAACAGGGTGAACACCTACGTGGACATCGCCGGCATCGGCGCCGGCCAACTGCACGGACGCCATCCCCGCACGGGCAACGGGTTCGCCACGTTCAAATTCAGAAGTCGCAGCACGCTCTATACCCCCGGCTTCGACTTGGTGGCGGGCACCCACTACGAATTCTCGTTCTACTATGCCGCCGACGGCAGCAATGGCTGGGAAAAACTGGAACCTTGGCTCTATGCCTCGCAGGGCGGCAGCGACAGCCTGATGCTAATAGGCAACGGCGTATACAACACCACCGACACGGCCTACCAGCGCTACAGCGGCATCTTCACGCCCGCCAGCAGCGGCAAGTACTATATCGGCATCTACTGCCAGTCTACCAATGCGCCTTGGTATATGAACATCGACGATATTGCACTGAACGAATACACTGGTGTCATCCACCATTATGTCTACGACACCACGGCCGTCACCATCTGCCCCGGGAGCGACTACGACTTCTACGGCACCACACTTACGCAGGACGGCATTTACAGCGACACCACGGCAACCGACAGCATACGCGTGCTTGTCCTGTCGCACTATCCCAGCACGATGAACATGGGCGGCGCGGTGGCCGACATGAACGGCCTGCTCGCCGGCGCCAACACCTACGAGAACGTGAGTGCCAGCAACGGCACCCTCGGTGCCAACGGCGACTACCACAAGGACTATGTCAGCGGCGGCCTCGTGTTCCGGGGCATCGGCCTCTACGGCGGCACGATGAGTATCAGCTGGGGACCCAGCAACCTCACCAGCACCACCGATGCCTATTCGGGCTATATGATTTCGGCCAGCCAGAGCGGCAAGGACGGCGCCGGCGACACCTACCTCACCGGCTATTATTCCGACTACGGCAACACGACCGAGCACTGCACCGTGGTGAGCCAGGACGGCAATGCGTTCCAGCCCGCCGAGGTGTGGGTGAACAACTCGCAGAGCGCCTACAATTACATGAGCCATTCGTGGGCAACGGGCAGCGGCAACTGGGAGAAGCTGAACATCGTGGGCTATAACGCCAACGGCGACAGCGTGGCAGGAACAAGCATCTTCCTCGGCCAGAACGGAACTTCCACCCTCAACACATGGACCGCAGTAGACCTCTCCTCCTTCCCTGCCGTAAGCAAAGTGCGCTTCTACCTCACCAGCAACGACCTGTCATACGGATACCTCAACGTGCCTTCCTATTTCTGCATTGACGACTTCACCCTTGCCGGAGGTCAAATGGCGACCGACACCGCCGCCATCTGCGACGGCAGCAGCTACGCCTTCGGGTCGCACACCCTCACGACAGCGGGCATCTATACCGACACTGTAAACAACCAATGGGGCTGCGACAGTTTGGCCACCCTCGCCCTCGTGGTGAAAGCCAACAGCGCCGACTCTATGACGGGCAGCTTTTGCGAGGGTGCCACGTACGAGTTTGGCGGCGCCACGCTAACCACTGGCGGCATCTACACCGACACGCTCGTCGCCGCCAACGGCTGCGACAGCACCCTCACCCTCGTCCTCACGATGAACCACGCCAGCCAGTATGCCTTCACCGACACGCTGCGCAACGGCGGCTACACCTACGGGGGCGAAACCTACACCCTGCCCGGCACCTACACCGTGACGCTGCAGAACCAGTGGGGCTGCGACAGCATCGTGACGCTGACGCTGGTGGAAGAACCCGGAGTGGGCATGCCTGACATCGATGGACTGCGGTTTGTCCTCTATCCTAATCCGACGACGGACTTCGTGCACGTCGATATGGATGGGGGCGACGGAGAAGTGTTCGTCCAGCTGTTCGACGTTACGGGACGCGATCTGGGCATCAGCCATCGGCTGTCGCCAAACGGACAGATAGACGTATCGCACATCCCCGCGGGCACCTACCTGGTGAAGCTGACATGCAGCCGCGCCAGCTGCATCCAACGTCTCATTATCAAATAATGTAGCCACACCAATATTATTTAATAGTAAGAGATAAGGATTATTTATATTTAATAGTAAGAGATAAGGTAAAACCGAAGCTGCGACCTCGCGAAGGAAACTGAGCGA
>CAMURW010000142.1 GCA_947097635.1 uncultured Bacteroidales bacterium | reverse complement strand
CCTTCAGTGCGTTTCGTTATGAACAAGTATTCAACAAAAGCCCCTTTCGCATTGATGCATAAGGCACTGCTGTCCATTTTTCTTTTTTGCTAAAAAACGATGCTGGCAAAGCGAAGATGGTAGATGCGTTGGCGAAGATGGAACTTCAAAGTCCGACATGCCTCCGTTTTCGAATGTTATACATAAGTAGTTTGAATTCTGCATGTTATGATATGCAATCCACACAACAGGAAAACGGCGTGGGTCGGGCATGCGTCGAGAATGGGTCGGGGCTGGGTCGGAAATTTCCGACCCAGCCCCGACCCAAGCGAGGTTCAACGGCGACAGTCTATGGGATTGATAGGGATGATGGTTGCGATAGCCCGCATCATATCTAAAGGAGGCGAGGCATTGCGTCTCACTTCGTTACAATACCAGCAGAAAGGCACCACCTCCATGGCGAAACGACACGCTGCTTGTCCTACACTTTGCCATCGGAGGTTCCGCGAGGCCTCCTGCGTACTCCTTAGTTTACGTTGGCGTTCCCGCACCTGTTCTCTACTAATGAACGGCGGGTGCGAAGCCGCGCTGAGCCAGGGAGCTGCCCTAATATAACCTAGCACCGCCATAGGCCGCACTGCCACCAGACCCTATGATGGCGCCAGAGTGCCGCCATGCTGCCGCACCTCGTTTCTGCATTCTAACCAACATGGAGGTGAAAGAATTCCATTTCGGCCATTGCCTTCCCGTGACGCATCGCGGGCCACGGGCAGATGAAAGTGCTACATCTCCAATAAATACTTGATTCCTATAAATATAAAGCAGCGCAAAGTATTTTTTTCTCCATATAAAAAATATTTCGTATTTTTGCATTTTCTTTCCTAAAGGCACAATATAATAAATATATATATTCTAAAACGTTAACGTAATGGCAAAAGAAAAGAAATTTATGACTTGCGACGGAAACTGCGCAGCGGCCACTGTGGCCTATATGTTCAGCGAAGTCGCCGCCATCTACCCCATCACCCCGTCCAGCCCCATGGCTGAGTATATCGACGAGTGGGCGGCAGGTGGAAGGAAGAACCTCTTCGGCGAGACCGTGAAAGTAGTGGAGATGGAGAGCGAAGCCGGTGCCGCCGGTGCCGTGCACGGCAGTCTGCAGGCCGGTGCGCTTACCACCACCTATACCGCCTCGCAGGGCCTGCTCCTGATGATTCCCAACATGTACAAGATTGCCGGCGAACTGCTGCCCGGTGTGTTCCACGTGAGCGCCCGTGCCCTGGCCGCCCAGGCCCTGAGCATCTTCGGCGACCACGCCGACGTGATGGCCACCCGCCAGACCGGCTTCGCCCTGTTGGCCGAAAGCAGCGTGCAGGAGGTGATGGACCTCGCCGCCGTGGCACACCTCAGCGCCATCAAGGGCCGTGTGCCTTTCCTGAACTTCTTCGACGGTTTCCGCACCAGCCACGAGATTCAGAAAGTAGAGGCTATGGACATGGAAGAACTGCGCCCCCTCGTGGACCAGCAGGCGCTGAAAGCCTTCCGCGAACGTGCCCTAAACCCCGAGCACAACGTGACGCGCGGCACCGCACAGAACAGCGATATCTATTTCCAAACCCGCGAAATACAGAACAAATACTACGATGCCCTGCCCGACATCGTAGCCAACTATATGGAGGAGATAGAGAAGATCACCGGCCGCCACTATGCCCCCTTCACCTATTATGGAGCCAAGGATGCCCAGCACGTCATCATTGCCATGGGATCCGTCACCGAGACCATCAAGACAGTAGTCGACTACCTGAACGCCAAGGGCGAAAAGACCGGCATGGTCACCGTGCACCTCTATCGTCCATTCAGCGTGAAATATCTGATGGAAGCCATGCCCAAGAGCCTGATGGAGCATGTGAAGACCATCACCGTGCTAGACCGCACCAAGGAACCTGGTGCCAACGGCGATCCCCTCTACATGGACATCGTGGAGGCCTTCAAGGAGTGCCACTACAAGCCCGTCATCCTCGGCGGCCGCTACGGCCTCTCCAGCAAGGACACCACGCCCGCACAAATCATCTCCGTGTTCAACAACGCCAAGGGCGAGAAGAAGAACCGTTTCACCATCGGCATCGTGGACGACGTGACCAACCACAGCCTGCCTGTGCTGCCCGAAATAGCCATCCTGCCCAAGGGCACCTTCGAGGCCCGCTTCTACGGACTTGGAGCCGACGGTACCGTGGGTGCCAACAAGAACTCCATCAAGATTATCGGCGACAACACTAACAAGTACAGCCAAGCCTACTTCGACTACGACAGCAAGAAGAGCGGCGGCTACACCTGCAGCCACCTGCGCTTCGGCGACAACCCCCTGCCCGCTCCCTACCTGGTCGGCACGCCCGACTTCGTGGCCGTGCACGTGCCCAGCTATCTGCGCAAATACGACTGCCTGCGCGGCCTCAAAGACAACGGCACTTTCCTCTACAACAGCCCCTGGACCGTGGAGGAGACCAAAAAGCAGTTGCCAGACTTCGTGAAGAAATACCTGGCCATGCACCATATCACCATGTACATCATCGACGCCACCAAGATTGCCGCCGAGATTGGCCTGGGCAACCGCACCAACACCATCCTCCAAAGCGCCTTCTTCAAGATTTCCGAGGTGATACCCTACGACCTCGCCGTGGAGCAAATGAAGAAATTCATAGTGAAGAGCTACGGCCGCAAGGGCGAGAACGTGGTGAACATGAACAATGCCGCCGTAGACCGCGGTGGCGAGATTGTGAAGGTGGACATCCCCGCCGAGTGGGCCAACCTGCCCTGCACCACCGACTTCGCTTTCCAACACAACGAGGGCGACCCCGAGTTTATAAAGAAAGTGATGCGTCCCATGGTGGCACAGATGGGCAACGACCTGCCCGTCTCCGCCTTCACAGGCTGGGAAGACGGCACTTTCCCCGCCGGCACCACCGCCTACGAGAAACGCGGCGTAGCTGTCAATGTGCCCGAATGGCAGAGCGAGAACTGCATCCAGTGCAACCAGTGCTCCCTGATATGCCCCCACGCCGCCATCCGCCCCTGTGTGATGACCGAGGAGGAGATGAAGAACGCCCCCGCCGGCATGGACACCATCGACGTGAAAGTACCCAAGGAACTCGCCGGCATGCACTTCCGCATGCAGGTCTCGGTGCTCGACTGCACAGGCTGCGGCAACTGCGCCGACGTATGCCCAGGGATGAAGGGCAACAAGGCTCTCGTAATGAAGCCCCTCGAAAGCCAGATGGAAGAAGCCGCCAACTGGGATTACGCCCAGAAGAAGGTGACATACAAGGACAACCTCATCGATAAGAAGGCCAACGTGAAGAACAGCCAGTTCGCACAGCCCCTCTTCGAGTTCAGCGGCGCCTGCGCCGGCTGCGGCGAGACCCCGTACCTCAAGTGCATCACCCAGCTCTTCGGCGAGCAGATGATGGTGGCCAACGCCACGGGATGCTCAAGCATCTATGGCGGCTCGGCACCTGCCACACCCTATTGCAAGAACTACCGCAGCGGCTACGGCCCCGCCTGGGCAAACAGCCTCTTCGAGGACAACGCCGAGTTCGGTCTCGGCATGGCCACAGCCACGCGCACCAAGCGCGAACAGCTGAAGAAAATGGCCGAAGAGCTGCTGAATACCACCGTATATCCCTGGATGAGGGAAGCCACACAGAAATGGCTCGACACCTACGACGACACACTTGCCAACCGCGCTGCCACCGACAAGTTCATAGAGGCATTGCAGAAAGCCCTGCTAGACATCGACGGCTGCATAGCGTTCTTCTCTTCCGAGGAGGGACGGAAAACTTTCGGCGACAAGCAGCCGGAAATGCTGCAGAAAGCCAAGGATGCCAAGGCTGCCGGCCGCAATATATGCATCTGCCACGGCTGCGAACTGGAGAATGCCCTGCTCGAAGGCAAGGAATTCCTCGCCAAGCGCAGCCAGTGGGTCTTCGGCGGCGACGGCTGGGGCTATGACATCGGCTTCGGCGGACTGGACCACGTACTCGCCAGCGGCGAGAACATCAACGTCGTCGTCGTAGACACGGAGGTATATTCCAACACAGGCGGACAGTCCTCGAAGGCCACGCCGGCAGGTGCTGTCGCCAAGTTCGCCACCTCTGGTAAGAAGATTCGCAAGAAAGACCTCGGCATGATTGCCAAGAGCTACGGCTACGTCTACGTCGCCCAAGTCGCCATGGGAGCCAGCCAGGCCCAGTACTTCAACGTCATCAAGGAGGCCGAGGCCTACAACGGCCCGTCGCTCATCATCTGCTACGCCCCCTGCATCAACCACGGCATCAAGATTGGCATGGGCCGCACGCAGAACGAGGAGAAGCTCGCCGTAGAATGCGGCTACTGGCATCTCTGGCACTTCAATCCCGTCGAGGAAGACGAAGGTAGGAACGGCTTCCACCTCGACTCCAAGGAGCCCGACTGGAGCAAGTTCCGCGACTTCATCATGGGCGAGGTGCGCTACAACAGCCTGACGAAGACCTTCCCCCAGGAGGCCGAAGAACTCTTCGTCGCCACCGAACGCAACGCCAAACTGCGCTACGAGGGCTACAAGAAACTCTCTGAATAATTTCGATTATTCATCCCAAGCTGGGCAGCCCTCTCTGGGGGCTGCCCAGTTTCTAAAACTATTTTGAAGTTATTTAAGAAGCTGTTTAAATTTTATTTCAAAACTTATGTAAAACCTTTTACACTATTAACATTGAGAAGTGTTAAAACATCGCATCATATGGATAATATCAAAAGGTGTTGATGGATACAAACACATCAAAGGACGTAAGAAACATCTTGCTGTCGACACACTTGGTTTACCTATAGGTATGGCTGTCCATAAGGCGAATATATACGATGTCGTGGGGACTGAATTGAT
>CAMURW010000141.1 GCA_947097635.1 uncultured Bacteroidales bacterium | reverse complement strand
TGCTACAGGTGGTTTCATGGATTTCATGTCCACCCAGATGGTGCAGTTCTGGCACTATACGGGTTTTGCCAACGTGACATGGGGCCACATAATAATGATATTCGTGGGTCTGTTTTTCATCTTTCTGGGCATCAAGAAGGAGTTCGAGCCGCTGCTGCTGGTACCCATAGGATTCGGCATGCTGGTTGGCAACATCCCCTTCTACCCTGGACTGAAAATAGGCATCTACGAGAGTGGTTCCGTCCTCCACATCCTATATCATGGTGTGCAGAATGGCTGGTACCCCCCCCTCATCTTCCTGGGCGTGGGGGCCATGACGGACTTCTCTGCCCTGCTTAGCAATCCCAAGCTAATGTTGGTAGGTGCTGCCGCACAGACCGGTATCTTTGCCGCCTACATGGGAGCCCTGGCACTGGGCTTTGCTCCCAACGAAGCAGGAGCTATCGGCATCATCGGCGGTGCCGACGGTCCTACCGCCATCTTCCTCAGTTCTCAACTGGCACCCGACCTGATGGGTGCAATCGCCGTGTCTGCCTATAGTTATATGGCTTTGGTGCCAGTGATACAGCCGCCTATCATGAAGTTGCTCACCACGGAAAAAGAGCGTCGCATACACATGAAACCGCCACGACAGGTGTCCAAGCTGGAGAAGATCTCCTTTCCCATCGTGGGCCTGCTGTTCTGCTCCTTTATCGTGCCTAGCGGCCTGCCGCTACTGGGCATGCTGTTCTTCGGCAACCTGTTGAAGGAAAGTGGCGTCACCAAGCGCCTGCAGGATGCCGCCGCCAACAGCATCATTAACATCTGCACCCTGCTGATAGGCATCACCGTAGGTGCCTCCACCCAGGCCACCTCCTTCCTCACGGGACGCAGCGTGATGATCTTCGCCCTGGGCGCCGGCTCTTTCATTGTAGCCACCTTCTTCGGCGTGCTGTTCGTCAAAATCATGAACATGTTCCTCAAAGAGGGCAACAAAATCAACCCTCTTATCGGCAACAGCGGCGTAAGCGCCGTGCCCGATGCCGCCCGCGTGAGTAACAATGTGGGGCGCGAATACGACAAGAACAACTATCTGCTTCAGCACGCCATGGGCCCCAATGTGGCCGGTGTAGTAGGCAGCGCCGTGGCTGCCGGTATTCTGCTGGCATTCCTGCACTAAGCATCCTCGTCCGGCACACGGTGCACCAGCATCTCCTACAGTTAGAAAGCCGTCCCTGCCTTTGCGGCAGGGACGGCTTTTATTATTCGGATTATGCTCCAGCTTGTCGCGCTTCTCCCACCGCGACTGCGCAGGACACCGGGAGGGGCGGCACTTATGTTTCTTCTTTAATACGACATACCTCGATACGCACTGTTCTTTCCTACCCACCCGTGACAAGTTCGCTGATATGTATATTTACAATAAATACTTAGGACAGGTGAAACTTCTATGATTCAACATACATTTTTACTGGAGATTACGAACATTTGAACGCTGCAAGTGAGAAGAGACAATCTGCACATGGAGTAATGGGACAAGTCGAGAATGGGTCGAGAATAAGTCGAGAATGGGTCGAGAAGTTCCGACGCAAGCGAGGCGCAACGGCGACTTCTTCCAGGACTGCGCGAGAAGATAAAAGGAGCTGCCTACAAGGCACAGCCGGATGCCGTTTGTACTTTACTGTCGGAAGTCCACCAGGTTTCCCCCACCTCCCTTAATCCTTACAACCAGGCATGGCATCTCCTGCGAAAAACGAACTTTTTTCCGCCACCACAGAAAAAAAACGTACCTTTGCGTCGTCAAATATAAATAGCAAATAAATGTAGCGCGCTGACTTATAGGAGATTACAAACAAAGAAAGGACATCAATATGATAGAGACCATTCAGCACGGAGCCCTGAAGTGGCAACATATCACCAATCCTACAGAGGAGGAGTTCGACTTTCTCCAGAACACCTATGGGTTCCACGATCTGGACATCGAGGACTGCCGTGGCACCAACCAGCGTCCCAAAATAGACGAGTACGGCGACTACTATTTCATCATCCTACACTTTCCTTATTTCGAGAAGGGCAGCAAATTCGTCCGCATCCGGGAGGTGAAAATCTTCTGGGGTAAAGACTATATCATCACCATAGGCAAAGCACACTGGGTAGTGGACAAGTTCTTCGACGAGATGAAGGACGACCTGGCGGACAACGACGAGGACACCACCGAGGCCATGGGCAGCAGCGACCTGCTGCTCTACAACATCCTAGACCGCCTGATGCTGGAGAGCAACACCCTGGTGCTGCACATAGGCAGCGAGATAGACTTGATCAACTACGAGCTCTTCAACAAGAAAGCCCGCAACGTGGTGGAGACCATCAGCGTTACGCGGCGCAACATCATCCTGCTGAACACCACCTTCAAGCCACAGCTGCGCGTGCTGCACATGTTCGAAGGTGGCAGCATCAAAGGCTTCGTGACCCCAGAGGTGATAGACATGGAAGACTATTGGGGCGACATCCTGGATCAGTATCAGAAGATGTTCGACCTTGTGGAGGACGACGGCGAGCTGATTGAAGGCCTCTCCAAGACCTTCGACTCCTTGCAGGCCAACAAGACCAACGACATCATGCAGCTGCTCACCATCCTCAACACCATTATGCTGCCGCTGACCGTCGTCACCGGCCTGATGGGCATGAACGTCACCTTCCCCTTCGGCGTACAGGTGCGGACGTTCTGGTGGATCCTCGCCATCATGGCAGTTATCACCATTATGCTCATCATTTATTTCCGCATAAGGATAAAAAAATAATGCTGCTTTTTCGCCGCCAAGAACCCGCTTGCTTACTTTCCACGGCAAAAACGCACTGCTACACGTCCCAAAAACGATGCAAAAATATCTAAAAATCAGCGGGTTACAAAAAAAAAAAAAAAAACGGCTGCATCTCAAAATTATTTTGTACTTTTGCAATCGATATACAGCCGATATTCTATGCAATATTATGATAAAGAAGACATTCCTATCCGCCGTTTTGCTGCTTACGGGCATCCCCTTGCTACTATCCTGCAACAGCAACAGGCAGGATAGTTTGGATATTACCCCCGAAAACACAGCAGGAACATGGCGTTTTGTAAAGTTGACCAACAATACCGGAAGCACCAAAATCTGTGACCATTATTACTACATCGACCTTCACAGCAGCGGCAATTATCTTGCCGAGGAGTTCGATTCGGTGATGTATGAATACGACTGTGGCACGTGGAACCTGAAAGGCGATTCCTTGATTACCAACAGCACCAACATCAGAAGCATACATTTCCCCACCGGCGTCATAAACCGCCTCACCAGGGACTCCATGTTTATGACCGTAGGCAACGCCGGCTTCGCCCGCGTATACACCCTAATGCGCGAAGACAGCGCTACACGGCTGGATATGCCACTGCGGCTGCTGGAAGGCAGATGGAACGTGGCTTCCAAAGTGATGAAGGACGACAATGGCAAAGAAATACGCACCAATGTGGACAACGTGGCATTCCTGTTCCACAAGGACACCGTCACCCTCACCTTACCCGACAGCAAGGTTATGAAGGACGTATATGCCGTGGACAACAACAACGATTTCACCTGGGGCCTCACCAAAGGACACGCCCTGCACATCACTCCCAATTTCACCATCCTCAAGTTGGAAGACACTGTGGAGAGCTATTACTTCCTCACCAAGGACATAGGGTACACCAAATAACAACGCTCCTACACATAGCATCAACCCCTTTCACCCACGCTTTTTTCACAAATCACCCTCCACTTATAATGAAGCATAGCAAGTTCATTCTGCGCACGCTGCCTCTGCCGAAACATATCCTCTTCATGGCTGCATCTATTACGGCATTTTCTTTCACCTCCTGTTACAGTAACGGCGTAGACAAAGAGATAGAGATTATCGAGGCCTCAAAACCCAGGAACAACGGCATCTCGCCCGAAGGATCGGACACCAACAACTTCACTCCCGGCAGCAGAACCATCTATGCCAAAAACATTGCCTTCAAGATGGTGAATGTGCAAGGAGGCTCGTTCATAATGGGAGCAGGACCCGAACAATGCGGCGAAGAATGGTACAACGAGAAGCCCTTGCACAAAGTCACGCTGTCGCACTTTGCCATTGCCGAGACCGAAGTTACGCAAGCTTTGTGGAGTGCCATCATGGGCGACAACCCCTCCTATCGCCGAGGCGACAATCTGCCGGTGGAACAGGTCAGCTATCAGGACTGTCTGGAGTTTATCGACGAACTGAACAAAGTCACCGGATACAACTTCCGCCTGCCCACGGAGGCTGAATGGGAATATGCCGCCAGAGGAGGACAAAAAAGCAAAGGATACAAATATGCCGGCAGCAACAACCTGGACGAAGTGGCAGTGTATGCTGACAACAGCCACAGCAACACGCAACCCGTCGCCGGCAAAAAACCCAACGAACTAGGGCTCTACGACATGAGCGGCAACGTATGGGAATGGTGCAGCGACTGGTACTCGGAATACGCCGAAGACAGCCAAGTGGACCCCCTAGGTCCCGTAAGCGGCACAGAACGTTGCCTGCGGGGCGGCAGTTGGTACAGCATCAGCCGCTACTGCAGGGTGACCAACCGCTATTTCAATGACCCCGACGTACGCTACGACTACTATCGCGGGCTGCGACTGGCATACAGCCTATAAGCCGCACGCCTCCGCTATGTTTTCCCGTGGGCGGGAATGTCGCACAACGACCTTCCACCCTACAATCCGGGAATAAGCTTATGGGCAAAAAACATACTTCCAAGGCCTATCAGGCGCGTCATTGCTAACCACAGGCACTCCCGTAGCGTTCTGCAAAGAACAAGACAGCCACGTCGTACCGCCTATAATGAAGACACACGGCATTTTCCATCCTGCCGGTCATCGTAAGATAAAACATCGTTCCTATGACAATAAAATGCAACA
>CAMURW010000140.1 GCA_947097635.1 uncultured Bacteroidales bacterium | reverse complement strand
GGCCCTGCAACGGCTGGGCAACCATGCCTTCCAGGGCTGCGAGGGCATCACCAGCATCGTACTGCCCGCCAGAATGAGCGGCAACGGCGGCAACCCCGTGGGCGAGAAGGCCTTCCTGCACTGCAAGAACCTGCGCACCATGGCACTGCCCGGCAACATTACCGTGCTCCCCTCCGGCGTGTTCCTGGGCTGTAGCGGTCTCAGCACCATCACCATACCCGACAGCCTTACCACCGTGGGCGACAGCGCCTTCCAGGGCTGCTCCAATGCCACCATCCTGCTTATGAACGAGCGCCTGCAGCGCATAGGGCGGCACGCCTTCGCCGGCTGCACGGGGCTGGAAGAGGTGACGCTGCCAGGCACCATGCAGGAGGTGGCATCCGCCGCCTTTGCTGGCTGCACAGCCCTCTCCGCCGTTACCACAGCCACGCTGATACCCCTCTCCGCCGCCTTCGCCACGCCCTCCGCCATTACCCTCTACGTACCCCAAAAACTGAAGAAGCAAGCCAAATCCCTCCCCGACTACAAAGCCTTCAAAAAAATCAAAGCCGAATAGCCTCGCCGCCAGCAACATTCCATCGGCCACAGCGAAACACAAACACACACCCTCCCAAAGAAAACTACATGAACATAGATTTAATGAAGGTGGTGCAGCCACCTTTCAACGCCCGCGAGGCGATAGTGGAATCCAAACGCTGCCTGCATTGCAAGACGCCGCTGTGCGTCACGGGATGTCCCATCTCCATGGCCATTCCCGACTTCATACACCAGGTGAGCATGGGCAACATGGGCGAAGCCATGAGCATCATCAACCGCCACAGCAACCTCCCCGCCATCTGCGGACGCGTGTGCCCGCACGAGCAGCAGTGTCAGGGGCACTGCATCCTGGCCAAACAGGGCAAACCCATCCACATAGGACGCATAGAGAGCTTCGTAGCCGACTTCGACACGGAGATGAACCTCACGCGCGAGAAGCTGGTGCAAAAGACACGCGGACGCGTGGCGATAATAGGCTCCGGACCCGCAGGGCTCACGGTGGCCGGCACGCTGGCACGCGAAGGCTTCAGCGTCACCATCTACGAGGGGCAGGACGAACCCGGCGGCGTGCTGATGTACGGCATCCCGGCCTACCGCCTGCCCAAGGAGGTGGTGAAAGCGGAGATCCACAAGATAGAGGCCCTGGGCGTGGAACTGAAGCTGGGACACATGGTGGGACTGGGCAGCCTCACCATCGACAGCATCTTCGCCGAAGGCTTCGACGCCATCTTCATAGGCTCGGGCACCGCCCTGCCCAAGGACATGGAGGCCCCCGGCTCCAGGCTGCAGGGCATAGTGCAGAGCGTATACTTCCTGCATCAGGTGGCCAGTTACAACGCCGGTGCCATAGGCAAAGAGCGCGTGCCCATCCGCGACGGCGAGAAAGTAGCCGTGATAGGCGGCGGCAACACCGCCATCGATGCCGCCCGCACGGCCCTGCGCTTCGGCAACGACGTCACCATCATCTACCGCCGCACCCAGGCCGAGATGCCCGCCAACCGCTCGGAATACGAGGAGGCGGTGGCCGAGGGCGTCCACTTCATCTGGCAAAGCACGGCAGAGGAGTTCTACGGCAACGGCGCCGAGCAGCCCCACGTCAGCGCCATCCGCGTGAAGAACCCCGAATGCGAGACCGTCATGCCGTTCCAGCGCGTATTTCTGGCCATCGGTGCCCGTCCTGCCAACAAGATTGTCGCCACCACCGACGGCATCAACGTGGACGACAAAGGCTACATCCTCACCCAGGAAGTGCCCTTCGGCATGACCTCGCGCCGCGGCGTCTTTGCCGGCGGCGACGTGGTGCACCGCCCCCAGACCGTGGTGCTGGCCATGAAGGCCGCCAAGGAAATCAGCATCGGCATAGCCCAATACGTGGATGCCGTGAAACTGATGCAGACCATAGAGAAAAGCAACAAATAGCAAAAATCCCAGGATTTTTTTATCACTATATGTTGACAATGTACACGGCATGCCTTTGCTCAATGATGTGCCCGTGGAGCATGGGGACATATCCGGCAGGGTGTGTTCTTCTACCAGAAGGTCGTGTGGGTGAGCAGACCCGGCCTTGTCCGGGCCGTCGGCCCTGCCATCGCTCATTTCAACGCCCCCGTTGATGGTGAAATACCCTGGTGCTGAGGCGACACCGGGGCGGTGTACAAAAGGGTGAGGGCAGCAGAAGGAAAGGGTTAAAATTGGGAATGGGTCGGGAATGGGTCGGGAACAGGTCGGGAATGGGTCGGGAACAGGTCGGGAAGTTACGGCACATCGCCGACCCAAGCAAGACGCGGACACGCAATGAGGCGTGCTGGATGTAGATGTGAGAACAACGGGGGGCTTGCAGCACGCTGAATAAACGGGCAAATTCAAGCAAAACAACCTCCGATTTTTACGGGAACACCATTTCTGCACCTCCAAATGAATGCCTCACAAGGGGTGCGGAAATGTTAAAGTGAAAAATTTTCATTTCGGGCAATATACGATGAATAAAGCAATTCATACCATATAGTTAGTGGCTTACCAAAAAGTAAGCATCATGCAGTATGGGAAATTGTAGTATTTTTGCAACGTGATTCGAAAGACGGTGATGAATCGGTCCTCTCCGGACGATGCCAGCCGACGTACACAACGCACATATAACCCGAAAGGCTAACTCTATTTAAATCAATTTAATTTATGAACACAATGAAGAAATTTGCATTCGGTCTGATGACCTTCGCCGTATCGGCCTGCGGCGGCAGCAAGAACAACGAAGAAGCGGCGGACACCACTTCGCAGGAAATCCAGAACCCCGTTGCCACCGTTCAGGGCAAGGACGGAGCGGGCACCTTCGAGGTCTACGACTTCGGCACCTTCAAGATGCATGTCTACAACAGCGGCGACGTGATGGGAGATGCCAGCTACCTAGTGGAAGGCAAGGATGCCATAGTGGCAATGGAATCGCCACTCTTCAAGAACGGCGAGGCCGCCTTCGAGGACTACATCGCCAAACTGGGCAAGCCAGTGGCGACGACCATCACGGACTATCACCTTGGAGCCAGCGGCAACAGCGACATTACGGAGCCAGAAGGCATGAACGCCTTTATCAACGGGCCCGTATACGGCGGCATGATGAAAGGCTTCCAAAAACAATTTGGCGAGACAATGGTGGATCTGCCCACAGGAAAGGTGAGTGAAGTGCCTTTCGGCAGCACGCAGACCTATGCTGGCGTGACCTTCCACTTCGAAAAGGGTGCTGCCAGCGACTTCCCCGGTGCCAGCATCATCATCGGCGACAAAGTATACTACACCCACTGGATGCCCTCCAAGTCGCATCCCAGCACCCTGCAGATTGCCAACGCCACCGCAGTGGATGCCGAACTGGCAGAGGCAAAAGAGGCACTGGCCAGCGGATGTGAGTATTTTGCCGGCGGACATGGCGGAATGACCACCAAAGACGCTGTAGAATTCAAGGTGCAGTACCTCACCAAGGTGAAAGAACTGATCGCCGCCAACAAGGACGCCAAGACTTTGGCCGAGGCACTGAAAGCCGCATTCCCCGGGCCGCCCGGCGATGCCGATGCACTGGCAAAGGCACTCTGCCAGAAATAATACCGAATGTTCTATGCGAAAAATGTCGACAGAGGATATATTCTGCCTGTTTGACACCTGCAAGGAGGTCGCTTTCGCTACGGTCGAAGGCGACCGCCCTCGCATTCGTGTGTTTCAGGTGATGAGGCGAGAGGGACGGAGGCTCTTCTTCGCCACCTCGCCCAAAAAAGAAGTCTACAAGCAGCTACAGATGAACCCCAACGCCGAGGTTATGGTTACCAGGAACAACGTGTTTCTGCGGATCACCGGCCAGGTAGTATTCGTTGTAGAAGATACGACAAAGCGGGAAATCTACTCCGCGAATCCAGTGCTGCCACGTCTTTATGCCCATTACGACGACCTAGTCTATTTCCGCTTGGAGGCAGCATCGACGGAGTATTACGACCTCACCCCCACTCCGCCGACGATAATAAGCGAACAACTATGAAAGCCACTTTGGAACAGTACATGGCATGCCCCATCCGCAACGTCATCGCCATGTTTGGCGACAAATGGTCGCTGGTGGTGCTGTATGGTCTGGGCCAGGCGGCTCCGAAATCCATGCGCTACAACGACATACAGAAAGAGCTGGTGGACTGCTCGCCAAAGATGCTGATACAGACGCTAAAAAGACTGGAGACGATAGGACTTGTCCATCGCGAGCAGTATCCCGTGATGCCGCCTCGCGTGGAATACAGCCTTACGGAGCTCGGGAAATCGCTGATTCCCAGCCTAAAGCCCTTGCTGGAATGGGCTGTGGAGCATCTCTGCGACATCACGGAAGCGAAGGACTCTCTGTAGACACCAAGCTAACACTTAAGTATTAAATAGAAACAAAAAGTAAATCGAAGCAGTCATGATGAGAGGTGAACGCCTTGCATGCCTCGTCGACTATCTGCTGAGGGAACGCGGAGAGCGTCTTGACAAACCCGAGGCGACGGAGGTGGAACTGGCAGATATGTTCCGTGCCTTGATGAACATCCGTGCACCCAAACCTATATCGCGGGAATACCTTCGCCTCCAGGACGAGGAGCTGCAGTGGCAGCTGCAGCGAAAAGGCATAGTGACAGTCGAGGCCTCCACGGGCGGGCGGGGCTGTCCCGCCGTGACCGTCTGGCAGGGCGACATCACACGGCTGCAGGTGGATGCAATAGTGAATGCGGCAAACAGCCAGATGCTGGGATGTTTCCATCCGCTGCACGGCTGCATAGACAATGCCATCCATTCTGCAGCAGGCGTGCAGCTGCGGCTGGAGTGCGCCGGAATGGGGACGGAGGCCGCGGATTTCGAGAACGGAAACGCATGCGAAGTGCAGCGGCTTCGTCTCCCGGTAGGAGAAGCCAGAATGACAAGGGGCTATAACCT
>CAMURW010000139.1 GCA_947097635.1 uncultured Bacteroidales bacterium | reverse complement strand
CATCATGGTTCACTCAAGTATTACAGGTTTGGAACATCATGGTTCACTCAAGTATGAGTAATAGTACTATTTAGGAGTCATTTTACCAGTCGAAATCTTTATCTTCGTCTATACGTTTGGCGGCTATAGCTTCGGCTTTGTTTTTGTCATTGTCGGTGATATTGTTACCACTGTCGTTCTTGGCATTGGTGTTTTCCTTTTCTGTCATCTTTGAACGTTTGGGTTGCTTTTTCTTCTTGAGGCGTAGATCGTTGACGGTTTTGTCTTTGGCCAGCTCACTGAAGTCCACATAGCCGCTTATGCCGCTGATCTTACCTGTCTGCGTGTATTGCCAAATGGTAAGCTGTGCCTTGGGATAGCGACGATAGTTGGCAATGAAGAACTGGTAACTCTGGTATTTCTTGCAGTTGAAACGATCCAGATAGACGCGTTCACTGGTATAGATGATAGGTTTTGCGCCGTATTCCTTCTCCAAAAGTTCCAATAGTTTGTCCACACACTCCATGTTGAGGTTTTTGTTGTTGCGTTCCTCAATATCTAGTACAGGGATAAGGTCTTGGTCGCCCTTTTTCACCACACTTTTAAAGTTTGCAAATTGCTGATATGCAGTTGTTTTGCTACTGTAGAGATGGTATGACCCGACGGGAAGTCCTGCTGCACGTGCATTCTTCACGTTACTTTTATAGTAAGCGTCCTGAATAGTAGTGCCTTCCGTGGCTTTGACGTATACATAACTCACTCGCTTTGTTTTTGCCACTTTTGTCCAGTTGATGGTACCCTGATACTTCGAGACATCAATACCCCGCACCTGTGCCGCTATTGCAACAGGAATCAGCAACGTTAGCAGGAGTAGCAGATGGAAGATAAATGTCGTTGTTGATAGGGGTTTTGTCAATATTTTCACCTCAAGGATACTTTTTGTTGCGGTTTTGGAATAGTGAGTTGTATGGGACAGGATTCTATTTATAATAAGGGAAACATAGAATAAATGATTTTATTGTGCGGCATAGCTAATATTTTACTGTGTAGGCTCCACTATCAGGCGCAACACGATTGTTGCAAAGATAACAAGAATTTTTAGTTCCTTTTTATCTCCTTGCTGGCCGTTGGCTTGCTGACCTCTATCAGTCGCGCGGTCTCCGACACTGACATTTTTTACCTGAGAGTACCATATTTTGGTGCTCTTTTTTACTTTGTGTCACACTTGTAACTGGACTTTAGGCTGTCACACCAGCGATATTTCGTCTTCAGTGGCATTCAGGAATCTGTATTCCAGCAGGTTGAATTGTTCATCAGCCTTGATGGTGAGGCGCACGTGGTATTTGCGCTGCCATTGCATACGGGGCGACCTCAGGAATCCTTTGGTGAGGTAGGCGTAAATGTATGGGTGAACGAGGATGGTGAGCTGCTTTTCATTCTGCGACGAGACAAGGTAGCGCACGTTGCTTTCAATGTCGTCCACCACTACTAAGCTCTGTTTTATAGTACCTGTGCCGTCGCAGAAAGGACATTTTTCTTGCACGTCCACCTCCACCACGGGACGTACCCTTTGGCGTGTGATCTGCATGAGCCCAAACTTGCTGAGTGGCAGGATGGTGTGACGGCTCTTGTCGCGCTTCATCTCCCCGCACATATACTCGTAAAGTTCACGGCGATGTTCTGCCTTGTTCATATCTACGAAGTCCACTATCACAATGCCTCCCATGTCGCGCAAGCGTAGCTGTCGAGCTATCTCTTTGGCGCTCTCTTTATTCACCTGCAAGGCGGTGTCTTCCTGTCCGGTGCCGGCTTTCACATGGTTGCCGCTGTTCACGTCGATGACGTGCATGGCCTCGGTGTGTTCTATGTAGAGATACACTCCGCTGCGTATGGTGACGATTTTGCCAAAGGCGCGACGTATGTCTCTTGATACACCAAACTGATCGAAGATGGGCGTGTCCATCTTGTAGAGGTGCGCGAGATCTATCTTGTCAGTGGCAACCGTTCGTATGTACTTCTTGACCTCCTGAAACACCTGCTCGTCGTCTACGAAAATGTCATTAAACTCGTCGTTAAGCACGTCGCGTAGCAGTGCACTGGTGGCACTGAGTTCGCTGCTGAGTTTGCACTCCGCGGATGCTTTGCGCAGTTTCATGGTGATGTCGGCCCATTTTTTCAGCAATAGCTGCAGGTCGTTGTCCAGTTCCGCCACGTTTTTGCCTTCTGCCACTGTGCGCACAATGATGCTGAAGTTTTCCGGCTTCATCAGCGTCAATAGTTTGCGCAGGCGTTGACGTTCTTCGCTGCTCTTAATTTTGTTGGAAATGTTCACCTTGTTGCCGAATGGGCTCAGAACTAGGTAATGCCCAGCCAACGAAATGTCGCAGCTCAGCTTGGGTCCTTTGGTGGAGATAGGCTCTTTGGTAACTTGCACCAGTACGTATTGTCCTATTTTCAGTGTGTCCGTTGCGGATCCTACTTTTTCCAGCTTAGGTTCTGGCGTAAAACCTTCCAGCGTTGCCATACGGGCATTGCCGTTCATGGCCAGCTTCAGGTATTTCTGCAGCGAGTTGAATTGTGTGCCGAGGTCCAGGTAGTGCATGAAACCATCTTTGTCGTCGCCTAGGGTGACGAAGCAGGCGTTAAGTCCCGGCATGATCTTCCTTATCTTGCCAAGGTATATATCACCGACGTTGTAATGGTCGTCAGTTTTGTCGCGATGTAGTTCCACCAGCTGCTTGTCTTCCAGCAGGGCCATCTTTATCTCTGTCTTGCTGGCGGAAATAATTAGTTGTTTATTCAATATATAGTATATATTTGAGGGTGAATCCTGGTAGGAAAATAAAAAAACAAATTACACAGCGTAAGCAGAGCCTCATTGTGTAATTTGTTTTAGTAATAAATTCGGTAAGAAGAGTTATTTCTTCTTATGTCTGTTCTTGCGCAAACGTTTTTTACGTTTGTGCGTAGACATTTTGTGGCGCTTATGTTTTTTTCCGTTAGGCATAAAATGATGAAATTATAAAAACGTTTTTACGATTCTTTGTTAGCTTTGACGTCGATAACGAAAGTCTTAGCAGGTTTAAAAGCAGGAATATTGTGGGCAGGAATAATGATGGTAGTATTCTTGGAGATGTTACGCCCCGTTTTCTCAGCTCTCTTCTTGATGATAAAGCTACCGAATCCACGCAAGTACACATTCTCGCCATTGGAAAGTGATTCCTTGATGACATTCATAAACTCTTCAACGGTGGCCTGGATAGCAACCTTCTCTATGCCGGTTTTTTGTGCTATGTCAGCAACTATTTCAGCTTTGGTCATGTCTTTAAAATTAACTTGTTAATAATATATTTATTAGCGAATTTCGATTTGCAAAGATACACACTTTTTTTTAGAACGCAAGATTTTTTTTTGCAAGAGCCATCGTTTTTCTGCTGTTTTTTTTTTACCCTACTGTATTTCAATGTAATAACGATTTGATAATTTTCATTATTTTTTCTCTATTTATGCAAAAAAGAGGGCTATTATGACTCCTTTTGTGCTGGTTTTTTGCAATTTAACTTGAAAAAAAACGCAAAAAAAACCACGGAAATCGCCGCTCCTGCCAGTGCCGCCCACCATGGGAAACCCAACGGCTGGGAGGGATCTGTGCTTATTTGCTTACTAAAGAACAGATAATAGGCCGCCACCACTGTGACGTTGTTCACGAAATGTGCGGCAATGTTGACGATCACACTGCCGCCGTAGCAGAATAGGTAGCCCAGCGCTATCCCCATCGCCAGCCGCGGGACGAAACCGAACATATCACCATGCGCCAGCGAGAAGATGACGGCGGTGGTCAGTATGGCTACGTGCGCGTTGCCGCACCAGCGAAGCAGTGTCTGCTGCAAGGCACCACGGAAGAACAGCTCTTCGCACACTGCCGGTGTCAACGCCATCATGAAGAGGTTGAACATCAGGTTTCCCGTGCCGGGTTGCGAGACAAATTCTTTCACCTGCCGGTTGCTTTCTTCCGATGTTGCGCGCCACATATCCTCCAGAGGTTGCAGCGCCTGCGGCAGATGCCATCCTGCGTTCCAATAGGTCAACCAGTCGAACAAAGGATACATCAGCAGGTAGCATAGCACCCCTGCCACTGCCAGCAGCCAATACCTGCCGTCGAAGCGCAAGAGCAGCGCTTCCCCTACCCTGTCGTGGAACAATGCCGCCCACAGCAGCGTGGGGCAGACAAAAACAAGCACCTGTGTGAGTATCTGTAGCCAGCGTTTGCCGTCAATGCCCAGTGCGGCGTCGCCGTGCAATACAATAATTAATGCTGTAGTGCCCGATGCCAGCACAAAAAAGGCTACGAGCAGCAACAACAAGGCTAGCAGCTGACCTGACGGCTTGGTATTCCTGAAGAAATTATACATCATGTAATAGTTATCGTATCTGTCTAAGATAAACAACTTTATCATTTATCTGTTCCAGCAATTCCAGTTGCAAAAATACGAATAACTTTTCATTCGGCGGCATGATTGTTCCTCGACGGCCAAAAATATTAACGGCAACAAGATCTGTAGTGGGGAGAACGGATGATTTTTCCCATTCACTTATTATTTTTATTTTTCTTGTGGTAAGAAAAAAAAACGTAATTTTGCAATTTGCTTTAAAAAAAATTTTTTATGAAAATAATTGCTGTTGAGCCACTTGGCATCAGCGAATCACGCTTCGAGGTTCTGAAGAACGAATTCTCGGCCCACGGCCACGAGTTTGAATACTTCATGGATCGCCGCGAAGACGTTGCCACACTAACACAACGCATGTACGATGCCGACATTGTGGTGATTTCCAATATCTCGCTGCGCGAAGAGGTACTCTCGCAGTGCAAGAACCTGAAGCTGCTGAGCGTGGGCTTCACGGGCCTCGACCATATAGACATGGACTACTGCAAGCGACACGGCATCCAGGTCGTCGGCGCGGCAGGCTACAGCACCACTGCCGTCAGCGAGCTGGCGGTGGCCT
>CAMURW010000138.1 GCA_947097635.1 uncultured Bacteroidales bacterium | reverse complement strand
CCCGAAGCGGAATACCAACGCATACAGATGACGCGCGAATATGGCTTCGAGTATCGCGACCGTGGTACTGGTCGTCCCACCAAGCGCGACCGACGTGAGATAGAACGTTTCAAATGGGAATAATGCCATAAAACTTTATTACGCTCATTTGTCGTCCGTTTATTTTTTCTTCACCAAATATTATTCATATAGTGCAAATATCAGTTGCGTTATATAAATAGCTTTCATACTCCTATGCTCCTCAATACTTCATTTGCCGATGTTTCCGCGTGGCAGTGGCTGTTGCAGTTCTTCCTCATCGCAGTGGCACTGCTGATTGCCAACGTCATTCGCCGCAAGGTGTCCTTTATGCGGCGTAGTCTCATCCCCACGGCACTCATAGCAGGCGTGTTGATATTGGTGCTCAAGCTGTTCCCGTGGTTCAACGAGGTGGTGAATAAAACCTCCATGGAGATTCTTACCTACCACTGCCTGGGAATAGGATTTGTGGCACTGGCACTGAAAAACAACCGCATTCAGAGTCGCTCCACGGGCATGAAGGTAACGGAGACTGGTGCCCTCACCGCCAACACCTATGTAATTCAGGGCATCGTGGGACTTCTGGTATCCATACCGCTGTTCTTGTGGTGGAATCGTCGCACATTCTTCTATTCCAGCGGTTTGCTGCTGCCTATGGGCTATGGTCAGGGACCTGGGCAGGCACTGAATATGGGCAATGTCTTTCAGCAGAACGCCACCCAGCAGGGCATCCTCTTTGCAGGCCCGGACTTCGGTCTCTCCATTGCTGCCGTAGGCTTCCTGCTGGGGTCGCTGGTTGGAGTCGTCTATATGAACGTTCTGCGCCGCCAGGGCAAGCTGACGATGAAGGGTGACGAGTACCACGAACGCTACCAGCTCAGTGACTACGAGGATGCCAACGAGATTCCCAACACGGAGAGCGTTGACAAGCTCACAATTGAGGTGTGCCTGGTGCTGATGGTCTACGCCATGGTGTTCCTGCTGATGTGGACCGTACAGCAGGCCGACCTGGGCGATTTTGGCACCAAGACGCTGAAGCCGCTGGTGTGGGGCTTTAACTTTCTGTGGGGTACCCTGCTGGGCGTGCTGGTAAAAAGCATCATGAACGGCTTCAAGAAGGCTAAAATCATGCAGCGCGAATACATCAACAACTATATGCTGGACCGCATTGGCGGCCTCTGTTTCGACGTGATGATAGTGGCAGGCACTGCCGCCATCTCCTTCGAGAACCTCAGTAGCATCTGGATGCCTTTGCTGCTGGTGTGCACAGCAGGTGCCATTGTCACTTTCTTTTACCTGCGCTGGATGTGCGGCCATCTCTATCCCGGCTATCGCTACGAGGGATTCTTCTCCATGTTTGGCATGCTCACGGGCACTGCCAGTAACGGCATGATTCTGCTGCGCGAGATCGACCCCAAGTTCGAGACCCCCGCTGCCAACAATCTGGTGCTGCAAACCATTCCCGCTATCGCTTTCGGCTTTCCCATTCTGTTGCTTATGGGCTTCGCCCCCATCAGTTTCCGCAATACCGTCCTCACCCTTGTCATCTTGGTGGGGGTATTCATCGTCCTTACCCTTTTTCTTTTCCGCACCGCCCTCTTCAAAAAGAAGAGGGCATGAACGCATGAACGGTTAAGGACAGTCAATAGGACACCCCGTTTTCTATGTCCAATATTATAATGTCAAAACTCAGATACATGGCTTAACGTGCCGTCATGCCTTCTATTACCATTGCAAAACTACGTTATTTCGAATTGAGTATTACGACTTTAAAGTCGCCATCAGAAAAGGTGCAGAAATGAAGATTGGAATAGCATAAAGGCAAAGTATTGCCGATGATGAGCGTTGCCTTTTGCATTATTCTTAACTTTTTCTTTGCATCAACGAAAAAATTTGTATCTTTGCTGATGCGTTTTTGACCTGGTTTTCGAGATATGTACGTGTGTTACTATAATGATTTTCAGTGATTAAATTATTGTCCTATATGTTAAAAATAGCCAAGCATTTTACCCTTGGGCTGATGGTGATGTGGGCTTCGTGGCTGATGTCGTCATGTCAGGAAGAAGATGTTTCCCATCAGGAGACGGCGTTGGTGACGCTGTCGGTGCAGCATTTCGACATTTACGATGATGTAATGGTGCAGAGCGACAAATCTGCGGGTCTCTTCGCAAAGGATGCTACCGCCAGTGATGCCACAGAGAACATCACAGTGGCCATATTCGACGCAGTGGGCAACGTGGTGTATAACGCCACGCAGACGGAGGACGACAGCAGCACCTACGACACCTACGGAAGTTTTCAGCTGAGGTTGGGATATGGTACATACACCCTTGTGGTGGTTGGTTATGGCACCACAGGCACCACTCCGGAAACACCTGTCGTTATCAGCTCGCCAACATTGGCGTTGTTTCCAGGGCCCAAGATCCCCGACTGTTTGGTGGCACAACAAACCTTCAGCGTAACCACTGGCGGCACCGCCAACCTGCAAGCTGTGCTGACCAGGCAGGTGGCACGTTTTTCCGTCACCGACCCTGCCGCCGTGCCCTCCAATGTTGACAGCATAACGATCGCCTTCGCCACTGGCAGCAAGAGCTTCAACCCCACCACCGGTCTCGCCAACAACAGCAATGGCTACACGCGCGGCATGGGGGTGACGGCAGCACACGGGCAAACCAACCACGGCTATGGCGCCTATCTCTTCCTGAACAGCGACGAGCAGCTTGTGGATGTTGCCGTGACTTTCTACGATGCCCAGGGCAACGTGAACTACCGCAAGACGCTGGACGACGTGTATATGAAACGTAACAGACACACCCGTGCCGTAGGTTCTCTCTACAGCAGCGATGCCGATGCCCACTTTACCTACGACAACGCATGGCTTTCGGACACCACTATCCATTTTCAATAATCACCAACCTCATTGCTATGAACAGCACAAACAAACTTTTCCGTCTTTTCTTGGCCTCCTGCTTTATAGTGTCACTGGCATCGTGCGGCAACAAGGAGGAGAACAAAGACAACGTGGTTATAACGCTGACCGGCTTTAACGAGAGCCATGAAAACTTCGATGGCAACCGCGACATCGTATCCAAGACGACACTTGCACAATATGTGGACATCCAGGCCGTAACACTGGCGTTCTACAACAGCCGTAACCAGCAGGTGTTCAAGGAAACACAGCTGCGTGCCGACTACACAGGCAACCTTAGCAACTTCGGACGTTTCGCCACGTCGCTGAAACTGGACGATTACCGCATGGTGGCAATAGCCTATAAGAACGAATCGGAGTTGACGCTGAACTCTCCCGCCGAAGCCGTGCTGGCAGCGCCTTGTAAGGAGACTTTTACTCTCTCCGAGCCCTTCTCTGTAACTACGACGGGTACGCAGCAATACAGCAAAGAACTGCATCGCATCAACACCAGGCTGCTGTTCACCACTACAGATACCATCCCCGACAACGTGGCAAAAATAAGATTCACTTTCACCGCGGGCGACGACGACTCTTTCAATCCTACCACAGGACTGGCAACGGCGAACGGCGGCTTCACTTCCGAAGTCACCCTTACCAGAACTGGCGTGCCACTGTTAACGCGCAGAGATTTCTTCCTGGCTTCTGACGAAGAGGCTGTAGGTATCTCCTATCAGGCCATGAACGCAGATGGCGACGTGCTGTATTCCAAAAACCTGGGCAACAATATCACCTTCCAGCGCAACAAGGTCACCAAACTACGGGGCAGCGCATTCTCGGCGACGGAGGAAGGCTCTTTCACCGTTTCCACGGCATGGATAAACGACACCAACAATTACACCTTCAAATAACGCATGCTAGGCGAACTTTTCGGAAAGTTCATCATTACCTCAACAGAAATTACCCCCCCCCAAAAAAAAATATTAATGATATGGAACAAAAATTTTACCGCTGCAATCGTTGCGGCAACATCATTACCCATCTTGTGAAAAGCGGCGCAAATGTAATGTGCTGCGGCGAACCTATGCAGGAACTGATACCAAACACCAGCGATGGCGCCGGTGAGAAGCACGTGCCCGTCATCCAGAAAGAGGGGACGCGCGTCACCGTCCGCGTGGGCAGCGTGGAGCATCCCTCTCTGGATAACCACTACATCATGTTCATCGTCCTACAGACCAAAAACGGCATACAGGTGCACCACCTGAAACCAGGCGATGCGCCAGCTGCCACCTTCGCACTGCCCGACGGCGACGAAGCCATTGCCGCCTACGAATACTGCAACCTACATGGTCTTTGGAAGGCAGAGGTGTAAAGAACAAAGCATGGACTACCTTGATAATGAACAAGAAGGTCGTTATGATAATAGTCCACAAAGAATCCTGGTCCGTTGGGAAACGGAGAACAAGTAGCGCCCAGCTTCGCCATAGAGGCGGTTTCTTCGAGCCGTTATCGTGGCGAAGCGAGGCGTTGTGGGACGTGCGGATGGCTCCACACTCCGCAAGCACAGATTAAGAGTGGGGATGGAAAGGCGGCAAGTGTTTTCTGGTGGTCTAGGTTAACAACGGAAGCAAGTAAAAAGGGACAGCACATATGCTGCACAGCGGCGGCCCTTTTAGTCACCTTGGTGTAGAAACGATACAAAAAGGGTACGGTGGCGATAACGATGCAGTGAATATGAGGGTAGGAAAAAGAAAGTTCCAGAACAGAGATTGCGTCGTGCATGAGTCGTGCATGAGTCGTGCATGAGTCGAACATGGGTCGAGCATGAGTCGAGCATGGGTCGAGCAAGGGTCGGAAAGTGCCGACCCAGGTTCAGCGCAAGTGAGGCGTGGAGACTCGGTATTCGTGACGTAATGTTTGCTATGGCTGGCGCGCTAACAGGCATGCTGTATTCGTTTTCCCCCCCCCCAAAAAAAAACTCCTTTTGTTTGAGGTGCATCGTCGTGTCTCTCTGTCTTATGCGAGATGTTGCCGTGCAGCAGTCGCTGGGGCGAAATAATAAAAACGTGGGG